>JASFTA010000001.1:0-21973 GCA_050114115.1 Desulfobacterales bacterium
TAAGCCTTTGTTCCGGCTTTAGCAAAACCTATCGCACCACGTCAATCGGCAGGGCGCCCATCGCCACCCACGCGATCAAGCAATGCCCAGGTCAGATAGCGGCTGTAGACTTCCCAGGCCGATGCGCCGTATCCACCGGCCATCAGGCCGGCATGTGGAATCCTGCGATCTTGTAAAAACCGATAGACCAGCCGGTCGCGTTCCACCATTTGGTCAAGGTTCAAGCACAGTTCCTGCGTGGAAGGCAGCTCGTCCTTCTCGTAGGGGTCGGCACCGGAGATCACCACCGCCAAATCCGGACGCCGGCCGGCATCCAGACGATACAGCCCCTCCAAAAGCGCCGCATTGTAGCTGTTTTCCTCCCCCGTAGCGATAGGAATGTCGATATCACTGGGGATAAAGGAAGGGTTGGGTCGGCCATCGGGCAATACCGGATTACCGTCCAGGGGCCACCCCCGGGCCATGTGAATGCTCAGGGTGGTGATCGTGTCGTCCCCGCGGGTCAGGGCCGCGGTACCGTCGCCCTTATGGGCATCCACATCAATGACCCAGGCCGTACGGATCTGCCCCTCATGCTGCAGTTTGCGCAAGGCGATCACCACATCGTTTAAAAGGCAGAACCCGTTTCCAAAATCGCGTTGCGCGTGGTGCATGCCGCCCCCAAAGAAAAAGCAGAAACCCTTTTCCAGGGCCATCCTCCCGCACTGGGTGGTACCGGCAACCCGCTGCCGGATGCGGCTGAAAAGACCGCTCAGCGGTTCGGTGGCCACGTCCGGAGCGTAGCGAAAATAATGGCCGTGCGCGTCGATCAATTCATAGGTTTTCACAATCTCGCCTTCCAACGCATCTGAATGCAGGCGCTCGACGTAGGCGCGCGAATGGGCGCGCATGAGGTCCGCTTTGGTGATCGTCTCCCCAATCCGGTTGCAATGCCATTCGCCCAGACGCGGCCCCAGTACGCTGTGGCCCTTGAGAAGCGCAAACGTGCGGGAGGCCTTGCTGTCAAAAATGGGGATTTGAATGCCAAATTCGAGAAAACTCATTTTGTGGGTCGCGTCATAAAGAATCATGATCGGTTATCTCAACAGGATGGTGGTTGCCGACAATGGATGAACATTAGCTAATCCTTGCCGCTAAGGATGGCAAGGGATTCGTTCAGCAATGACACCGTCGCGAAACGGCCGGGATCCGGTATATAAAGATCGGATCATTGGTCAACGTGCTGCCTGGTCGGAGAATCCGCCGCGGAGTGAATCCCGGTAAAGGGAAATTAAATGATATGACCGTTGCCCCCGGTTTGAGTTCATCGCCCAGTTTCCGGGCCAACCTGTGCATGACGTCAGGGAAAAGATAGCAAAAGACCACGTCCGCTCGGGACAGATCCGTCCCCCAGAAGTTTCGCCGATGAATGGTGATGCCGGCAGACCACGAGCAGAGCAGTCGGGCTTTGCAAAATGCCAGCGGGTTGAGTTCATAGCCCTCGGCCTTGACCTCGCAACGCCGGCGGGCCGAACGCAACACCCGCCCGTCGCCGCACCCCAAATCCACCAGCAGCTGCCCCGGCTTAAGGTCGATGGCCTCCAGAGAGGCCGCCACGCGAACCCGCGCCGTTGATACATAAAGCGCCCCACGGGTGATCGGCAGAACCATGGCGATGCTAAGGCCGTATATCGCCTTGGCCGCGAAAAGGACGCCGATGATGCCGATGAAAACCCAGATGCTGACCGGGACTTGATCCATCCTACCAGACGCGGCACAGGAGGCCTTTGAGATAGTGGCCTTCCGGAAAATTGAGCGCTATCAAGTGATCGGCGGCTTGGTTCAATCGCCGCACGATCTGGACGTCGCGCCCGGCATCCAGGGCGGCATCCGCCACGATCTTCTGGAACAGATCCGGCTCCATCAGGCCCGAACAGGAAAACGTAAACAGGTAACCGCCCTCCCGCAGCAGTTTGATGGCCAGCAGATTGATATCTTTATAGCCCCGGCTGGCCCGACTGATCTGGGCCCGTGAGTCGGCAAACTTGGGAGGATCGAGAACGATCAAATCGAAGCGGCGGGCCGCATCGCGATAAAAGCGCAGCTGCTTGAAGACATCGGCTTCGACATGTTCGACCTGCTCCGGGTTTAAGTCGTTAAGCAGGATGTTGCGCTGTGACAAATCCAGTGCGGCCGTGGAGAGATCCACATTGGTCACCCGACGGGCCCCCGCTTTCAGGGCGGCCACCCCGAAGCCACCTGTGTAGGCGAAACAGTTTAGCACTTCGGCGGCGTCGGCATGGACATTCATCTGCAGGCGGTTGTCGCGCTGGTCCAAATAAAATCCGGTTTTGTGCCCGTTGCGCACATCGACCCAGAAAAGATGGGGACCTTCACGAAACTCGATGGCTGCGGGTGGTTCTTTGCCCGCCAGGACGCTGGTTTGGCGGGGCAGGCCCTCCTTGTCGCGCACGGGGCTGTCGGAGCGCTCATAGATGCCGGCCACCGGCATCAGCGCTTGAAGCTGCTGGACGATCGTGTCTTTCCAGACTTCCGCGCCAAGCGTCAGGAACTGGCAGACCAGATAATCCCCATAGCGGTCGATGATCACACCGGGAAGGCCGTCGGATTCGGCGTTCACCAGACGATAGCCCGTCAGGTGCTGTCGCTCGACCAACTCGCGCCGGTTAGCCGCCGCCCTTTCGATCCGGCGCCGGAAGAACTGCGCGTCGATGGCCACGTTTTCGTCGAAAGTCCAAATGCGCACACAGATCTGGGATCGCGGCGAGTAGGCCCCCCGCCCCAGCCAGGTGCCCTGAGGGGTGACGACATCGACGGTATCTCCCGCTTGCAGCTGGCCACGGGTCTTGGCCACAGCTCCGCTGAAAACCCAGGGATGGCGGCGCAGAAGGGATTTGTCCCGTTTCGGTTTAACGATTACAAAGGCCATGGGCTCTATTTCCTCGGTCTGCAATTAAGGTGGGGGCCGTATCGCCGGCGGCCGTGCCGACCGTCTGATAGACATAAATGACGTTATTCTGTTCCACCGCAACCCCGGGCAAGGGATCAAACGGCACCGTCGTGATCAGCGGCCGCCATTGGTGGTGCGTCTCCAGCCGAAGGCGCATGCGATGGTAGTCCGCTGCCAATACCTTGTCGCATTGAAGGTTGAAAATAATGATACCTTCCGGCCGGGCAGCGCTCACCAGGTCGGCCAGCGTCTCCGGCGGCGCGTGGCCGGCTTTAAAGACACCGGCGGCCAGGATGGCATCAAATCGATGGTCGGCCAGTGCCTTTGGCGCGCCCAGTGCCATTTTAAGGCACCGTCGGTAAACCCCTTGGGCCCATGCCTGCCGGAGCATCGCCATGGAGGGGTCGAGCCCGACCACATTCTGGTAACCCAAAGCCTTCAGGGCCTTCCCCACGAGGCCGCTGCCGGCGCCAACATCCAGTACAAGCGCGCAGCGATTGGAGACATGGCGCCTTAGCTGATCCGCCATCAAGGCGGGGACACGATAGCCGTATCGGCGCATGTCCGCATCATAGTGCGGTGCCCATGCGTCATAACCGGCGGCGAGCATCGCCATGTCAACGGGGGGGGAAGCCGCCGTTTGTCTGTTTCGTGTCGAAGGAATGGGTTTGATTCGCGCCACCTCCAGACCGCTGTATTTAAGGGGTAAACACGCTTTCACCAGCAACGGCCTCAGGCGACAAAGCGATCCCGCATACAGATTGGAAGAGATATCGTCAGCATGGCCGAAGGCACGGGGTGCAATCATTGAAGACTTGGTCAGTGCGGGGCAGATGGCGGATGGGCCATGAACGGATTCCGCAGGATCCTTTTAGCCGCCAAACGCCAGGCAGATCGCGGCTGAAAATCCTAACGGATTTCATAGCATATCCCCGAAGCTTTCGAAAGACGGTTGGCAACCATAATCGCGGTCCTATTTCCCTTGACAGGGTTCATGCCCTGTGGCACGTAGAATCAAGGCGGTGCGCCGCTTGGCAAAAGGGACTTTACAGCAATGATTTCAGTCCAACAGCGCCTTATCGGGCATTAATCAATATCTTCCCTCGCCCTCAAGCGTGAAGCCCTGATTTCTATGCCGACACGGCGGTCAGCCCCTTTTAATTCAGTTGCGACGTGTCGAATATGCCGCCATGTTGATTTCCATCACGGCTGCAATGCGCACACCTCAACAACACCGGCGGTCGATCGACCCGGGTTTACCGCCAATCGACGCCTGCACCCGCAACCAATAACAGCGACACCCTGAAACAAATTAGCGACTATCGCCGCAAGATTTCACATCGGTCAGCGGCCGAACCCATAAGACCACAACTGCCAGATCAGCGGATTATTCAGCGCTACCGCATTCAGGGAAAGGGGATAACCATGGCTGCCCAGCGGATTCTACTACCTTACAATTTTTCGCCAAACGACCAGAAAGCTTTGGAGTTCATCTCCAAGACCTTTGGCAACCGGGAAGACATCGACATAACGATCTTCCATGCCTACACACCGATTTCGGAAATCGAAGATAGCGACCATCAGTCGGCCACCGCCAAACTCAAGCGTCGCCTATCATATCTCACCCAGGAATTGACCGAACGGGAAATCGCCCTGCAGGAATTGCGCACCCAGATTATCAACAGCGGCTTCGACCGCGACCGCGTCCGCTATATCTTCAAGTCTCGCAAAAAGGAAATCTCGGCGGCCATTATCGAGGAAGTCGAAGAGGGCGCCTATGATATCGTCGTATTGAACCACAAACCCGGAAAAGTCACCCGCTTTTTTACCGGTAACACTTACATCAAAGTGGTAACGGCGCTGAAGGATACGACCATCTGCGTCGTCTCCTGATCATCGCCGGGGACAAGCCCAAGAACCCCGCCCAAGCTATCGATAGCCGTTTGAGGAGGAAGCCATGCAGTCTGAAGATCGTATCAATATCGACATATTCAAGGTTGTCACCCGTGCCATTGCCGAATCCTACAACTTGGAAATCATGTCCAAACATCTGACCCAACTCTTGGTTGGTATGCTGGAAATCAAAGGCGCCTCGATTTTCGCCGCCAACATAGATACCAAGGAACTCGAGGTCCTGGGCAGCTTCGGTCTCAGCATCCGCTATATGAACAAAGGCCCCATATTTTTCAACCGCAGCATCCGAAGCGTCAATAAAAAGAAAGCCGTGGTGATTCGCGACGTCAAGCAGTCCGACAGCCTGCAGTACCCCGAGAATGCCATTGAGGAGGGCATTGGCGCCATCGTGGCCGTTCCGGTGAACTTCAGCGGCCGCGTGATCGGCGTCCTCCGGCTTTATCACAGCAAGGTCTGGGATATATCGGATCGCGACCTGGACTCGCTATTTGTTCTCACGGAAATTATCGGCCTGGCCATGATGTATGCCCGCATGCACAATGCCATCGCGGACGTGAAGGAAATCATCGGCGATGTTCACGAGGCCTGGACCAAATAAGACACCCGTTTGAAGCGTTTACCACCAAAACCCTAAAGGTTGCGGGCGGCACCATCCATCCCCGGGATGTGACGGGGCCGTGGCCCCTGAAAGGCATCAAGCCAGCGGAAATCGGGCCGGCTTTTGGGTTTTATGACACGGCCACCGCCGGGGGCGAGGGCAGCGCACGGATCTCCCGGCGGTTGAGGCCGGCAAACAGAATGACGGCCGTAACCGCCCCCAATCCATCCGCCAGCATATCCTTCTGAGCATCCCAGATATCCCCCTGCGAGCCCAGCACGGCAATACCAGCCGCCGGATCGGCCGAAAGGGCGTAGCCCCATTCAAAGATCTCGTATACGCCGGCAACCGCTAAAATAAAGCATACCGGAAAGAGATAGAGGACCGTCCTGGATAGCACCAGGCGGCGGCGCAGAAGAATCTCGGCCAGGGCATAAGCGTAAAAACCCACCGTAAAATGCGCGATGCGATCGTAGTGGTTGCGTTCGAATTCAAATAGGTCGGTGAACCAGTCAAAGGGAACCCGCTCGAAGGTGAAATGGCCGCCGATGGTATGTAAAAAAATCAAAAAGGCCATCAATGCATAGGCTGTGTTCGAAAAGACAAACCAGCGATAGGTCAGGATCAGTCCAGCAACGATCAGCATGATCGGCAGATTCTCAGCCCACCATACCGAGCGCGCAAAGGGATTGATGGCCAGGAATGCAAAAAGCAGCAAATACGCCAACAGTAGAAACAACGGCAAGCGATTCATCTTCTAGACCCGCCCTTTCAAATAGGCCTGGCTTCTATCTTTGGGTCGGCTAACGTTTTCAGTTGCGCCCGCAGCGTCTCGAGCAGGCCTATTCCCTGTCCGCGGGCGGATGGACCAGAAAGCGATTGACCGCCGGCCAGTAGTTCGCGTCAAGCTGAATATCGTTGTGGCCGGCGCCTTCAATGAGAACGGTCCGCCGCGGGCCACCCCAGGCCCGGGCGAGGCGGGAAGCAAACTTGGGCGGTATGACTTCATCGCGGGTCGCGATTAAGAATAACACCGGCGTCTGAATGGCGGGCGCCAGGCTAAGGGCGTCGAAGGGGTGTTTCAGCAGCAAACCGACCGGTAAAAAAGGATAGTGGTGGCGGGCCACATTCACAAGGCTGTCAAACGGGGTTACCAGGATGACACCCCGTACGCGGCGTTGGGCGGCCACGGAGACCGCCACTCCCGAGCCCAGGCTGCGGCCCATCAGCACCACGTGATTCAAGGGGATTTTTTCCCGGCTGACCAATTGATCCAGGATGTAGAGGGCATCCCGGCAGAGTGCCTTTTGGGAGGGCTTACCTTCACTGTCGCCGTATCCCCGATAGTTCATGAAAAGATAGGCGCCGGCCTGGTAACGCCCAAGATCCCAAAGGTTGACGGAAACTTCTTCGGCATTGCCGCCATAGTAAACCAGCAGAGGCTTTTCAGCGGTTATCGACCCGCGGACAAACCAGCCCCTTAAGTTTGTGCCGCCATGCGACACGCTGTAGGCGTGGTTTTCAAACTGAGTGCGGCTGTCCGGCGGGGTTGCCTGGGGAAAGAAAATGAGCGCGTCCTGGAAAAAATATAGGGCCCCGACACCGATCACCACGACCGGCACAATGATTTTCAGAAGATCTATCATGGCAACGAGTTTAATATGGCGATGGCTGTTTTGGCAAGCCAGGTAAGCGTTATGACCAAAAGCGCGGCGGCGATCTGAAGCTGATCCACCGGGTGGCGTCTCTAGCGGACGACATCTTCCATCGTTCGTTCAGGGGGCGGCGCAAGAACCAATTTGGCATCCAGGATCATCCACTCCCGCCCGGTCCAGACGATCGGGTTCAGGTCCAGCTGGTCAAAATTACGGCCCCAGGCGGCGATCATACGACTGATGGTCACCAACAGGCGGACCAGACCAGTGGCTTCCAGATTAAGTCCACGATAGCCCTCAAAGACCGGATAAATTCGCAATTCCCTCAGCATGCGGTGGGCCTCCTGCACGTCCAGGGGGGCCAGGCGAAAAGCCACGTCCGGCGTGATTTCCGTGAGAATCCCCCCGGTGCCCACCATGACGGCCGGGCCCAGGGAGGGATCCATGAGGCCGCCGGCAATGATTTCCGGCCCCGTGGATTCGACCATCTGCTCGATCAAAAGCGGTGATTTTGG
Organism: Desulfobacterales bacterium; assembly: GCA_050114115.1. Classification (GTDB taxonomy): domain Bacteria; phylum Desulfobacterota; class Desulfobacteria; order Desulfobacterales; family UBA5852; genus JABZFP01. The sequence goes on from JASFTA010000001.1 coordinate 7,633, forward strand.
AAATGCCGCCGCGAGTTCGCGCATGGCCAGGGCCAGCCGATCCCGGTTAAGATTCAGATAAACGCCGCGCACATCGGATTTGTGCATGACGTCGGGAGAGCATACTTTCAGGACGTAAGGGCCCTTGAAAGATGGCGGCTGATCGAGGGGGCCGGACGTTGATCGTAGACCTTCCGGGACATTCAACCCCAGAGACGCCAACAGACGTTTGCTTTCGTACTCATCGGGCCGGTCGGCCAGACGCAGCTGTGAACGCCATTTGGCAAGCTCGGATTTCATGCGTTCACCCCGAGAGACGCCAGAATGCGAGCGCGCTCCACCAGAAAACGGGCCGCCCGCACAGCGCGGCTGATGGAGGGAAAACCCACAACGCCCGCATCGTGAAATCGTCGCAGGTATAAATTCGTAAACGGCCCGTACTGGGTAACCGTGAGAATCGGCTTGGGATGTTGGCGGGCCCGGGCGGCCACGGCCTCGATCAAACCATCTGAAATCGCGGGTGGCGAAAAGAAGGTCGTGCAAATAACAATATCGACGCCGTCATCCGCCAGCAAGGCGTCCAGGCTGGCCCCGAACATCTCGTCGTCGGCACTGGCAGTCAGATCCACAGGGTTGTCACAGGCCGCATAAGGCAATGTGGCTGATCGGATTCGTTCGACCGTTCCGGGATGCAACGTGGCCATCGATAGAGGGATACCGCGCTGGTCGACTTCGATGTAATCCGCGCACATCACCCCGAAACCACCGGCCGGGGTCAGGACGGCCACCCGATTTCCAGGCGCCGCCGGCAGCAGGGCCAAGCATTTGGAGGCATCACAGAGTTCTTCGTCATCCACGACCCGTTGGATGCCATATTGACGAAACGCACCGCCGACGACCGCATCCATACCCGCCAAGCGACCCGTATGGCTGCTGACCGCCCGGGCGCCGGATGGGGTGCGGCCAGCCTTTAGCACGATAACCGGTTTGCACCGGGTGACCTCGCGAGCCTTTTCCAGAAACTGCCGACCATGGGCGATGTTTTCCAGATAGAAGGCCAGGCAACGCGTTTCAGGGTCGCCTCCGAAAAAATCAAGAAAATCGAGTTCATCCAGATCACATTTATTGCCCAGCCCCACGAAGGCGCGCAGGCCGTAGCCGACATTGCTGGCCAGTCCCAGGGCCTCGACCCCCACCGAGCCGCTCTGGGTGATGAAGGCCACACCGCCGCCTGGGCTGAGCGCCTTGTCGCCGTGTTCAACAAAAATAGTATCCAACCGCTCACGGGGATTGAAAATACCCAATGAGTTGGGTCCCAGGATGCGGCTTTCGGATTGATGCGCGAGTTTTTTCAGACGCGTTTCGAGTTGTTTACCCTGGGGGCCGGTTTCACCAAAACCCCCCGCCACGATAATCAAAAAAGGGATCCTGCGGGCGGCACAGGCTTCAGCCGCTTCAACCGATGTCGCCGCACCTGTAGCGATGATGGCGATGTCGATGCCCGCCGGAAGCGCCGCAATATCGGCATAGGCTTCATGGCCTAAGATTGCGGTTTCCCGGGGATGGACCGGATAGAGCTTTCGAAGAGAAGGAACGAGACGCTCGAAAATGATTCGCCCGATGTTACCCTCCCGATTACTGACCCCGATCACGGCGATGGCTTTGGGGTTGAACAGACGTCTGAGGGCGGATGGCGGTAAGGTCATGAAAACCGTTCCGTTTTATCCAGAATGGCCATGGTGAGTCGTGCGGTGCAGACCAGTCGCTGGCGCACATCGTGGATGTTGATCTGCCAGATATGGGTCGAAGATCCCAAATGCAATGGTGTAACCGTTCCGGTTACTTGTCCATCACGCACGGATCGCACATGGTTGGCGTTGATCTCCAGTCCCACGACGGTTTTCTTCGATGGATCAATGCACAGATGAGCCGCTACGCTGCCCAAGGTTTCAGCCAGGACCACGGATGCCCCCCCATGAAGGATGCGGGCCGGTTGCACCGTACGGTCATCGACGGGCATCCGGGCCTTGAGATAGTCTTCACCGACTTCCGTAAATTCGATCCCGATGCGCTCCACAATCGTGTTGGGCGCCAAGTGGTTGATCTCTTCCGGCGTGATCGCCGTAAACCATATGGGCATTGTTTGAAGGCCTCATCCTTTGCGATGATGGACGGGTCAAGCTGGCAGGCGATGAAACCGGCCCAGCAGCAGCGCCACCGACCCAATGCGGCCGGTGGCGAGGGTTATTTCAACCATTTGATTTCGCGAGCGGTTTTGCTTCCGATCATGGTGAAATCAAGGCTGGGCGGCATGATCGCCTCGTCTTCATTCTGTGGGATACGACTGCCCATTATTTCTGCCAATTGCTGGGGATAAGGCGGTGACTTGTCAGGCTCGGCAAATCCGTCCGGGAAGACGGGCTGCTGGGTTGCTAGGTCGTATTTATCTGAGGCCCCCAGAGTATGCAGGATTTCGTGGGCCATCACCACATGGTTCTTGGGCTGCAGTCGAAAATCAGCATAGGCGTGCACGACGCCGAACATCCCCTTGCGGATGCCCAGCGAATTTTCAAGCTGCTCATCGGTGCCGGGCGCATGGTAAAGGGTAAAGATTCTTATTTCCGGTGACGGGCCCTCCGGGAAAGTGTCCGATCGGAAAACCCACCAGCGCATTTTAAGACTCCACCACATGACGGCCAAGGGATTGCCGCTGTCAGGTGGAGGCGGTGGCATCACCTTTACTTCCGGTGCCAACAGCATTTTAGCCGGTTCGGCCAAGGGTAGCTCATAACGTTCGGCTTCGGTGGTAAAATATTCAGCAATCGGCAAAAAGGTGTCTTCATCCAGTTGGCTGATATACCGATCGACCAACTCCGAGCCGTCGGCGTTGATGGGATAGATGCCGACCCACAGGGTATCATCCCAGTTGGTGGCCCAGATGCCGCTCATGACGGTATTCAACCCGACAATCAGTAAAATAAACAATAGCACGGCGATGCGGATGGTCTTGAAAAGACTGCGTGATGAATCCTTGGCGCTTCTCGACGTTACTTCGACAGAGACGGTTTCGATCGGCGTGCTGCGGGTCGGGGCCTCTTGTTGAATGAGAAATTCACCGCAGTGCAAGCAAGTGGCCGCGCGGCCCTGTCGGGTGCCGCAATGCGGGCATTGGACCTCGCTGCCAGAGGATGTCGGTGCGCCCTCACCGTCTTGGCTGGGGATTGGCGGGTGGGGGGTGCTGATCTCCTCCAACTCGAAGACAACACCGCAACGGGCCGCCGCCGCAATGATCTTCTCGCCTTTGATCCGCGAGACATCTTTACTGACCGTGACCGGTTCACCGGCAAACAGGGCGTCCAGTTTCCCGGGGTCTAGCTTGAAGGATTCCGCCAGCTTGTCTTTGGCCTCGTCAATATCGCAGCCCAGTAAAAATTCGCCACGAAAGACTAAATTATAACGATCCATACCACAAATCCTGCGACATCTTGAACTATCTGGCTTAACGGTTTGGCCTTGAGATGCATGCACGCATCATTCACCGGACGTCTATCGATCGCATGCGATCGACCGGCAGATAAGCCTCCGACACAGCAACGCCTGCCTCACGCACAGGATATCACAGATTACCCCTCGGGCTGGAAGCAGGCGCAAGCGATAAGCGTCTCCATAAAATTCGAACCAACTGAAATTCTATCAAAAGGTTGGGGAACTGGCAACCCGGAGACGGTTGCGATCAATTCATTGTGATGTTCCGGCGGTCAACTGGACACTTTGGGTGACATTCGAATCAGCAAGATCGTGATGGCATGCGATTCACTGCGCAGGGTTTGCTTGGAAATCTGGATGTTAAAAACGGATTGCATGCCATCGAGAAAGGCCTTGTTCGTCTGGCGAATTTCCCCGGCCAACCGAATTTCACCGCCTGGTTTGAGCAGGGTCTGGAAAAGGGTTCGCATGGACTTGAAATCGCTTTCTCGATAGATCAGCTCCGAACCAAGGATGACATCGAATTGCTCATCCATATTCAATTGGTTCCAGTCGAGCCGGCATATCCGCGCATTGTTGCAGCTATTTTCCAACCGATTGGCCTCAAGGAAGGCCAGGGCGTTGGGGTCGTATTCCGAAATCGTGACCTGGTGTCCAAATGCGGCGGCAACCAGCCCGGCCACCCCTAAGCCGGCGCCCAACTCGATCAAGCGCTCACCCTTGCGAACTGGACGGGCCGCCATTTGGGCGGCCAGGAGCAGGGATGCCTCCCATATTTTAGACCAAAGCGGAAAATTACGCAGCGGATCCTCTGGATCGATGAAGGGCTCGATCGTGCGCGGTACATGGAAACGAAAGGGTCGCCCTCCAATGGCCAAATCCGCGATTTCCGTGTCGTAGGTTGCCTTGAAATGATCCATTGTAAACAAAGCAGACTCCTTTTCTAATCCTCAATACCGGATCGAATGGAATGCCAACGGCCAGCCCGCCCCCGCTCCGACAACCATCGAGGGACATGAATGTTTCAATCCGAATCCTCGTCTAGGCCGGCCGTATCATATCAATGTGCGCAATGCCGTCCTCGTCATGGGGCGCCCCGGCGGCACGAAAGCCAAATTGGCGGTAAAAAGTCTCCAGATAAGTTTGGGCCGCAATCCGAATGGCATATTTTGGATAGATCTTTTCACATTTTTCCAGTGCCAACTTCAGGGCGATACGGGCGAGATGCTTACCCCGCATGGCCTTGACGGTCAGCAGACGGCCGATCGATGGCTCCGCATAGCGCGAACCCGGCGGATTTACACGAAGGTAAACAACAAGCCGGGTGTCTTCCGTGCGGCCGGTCAGATGCCAGGCCGTATGATCCCAATCATCGGCATCTTGATAGGCACACCGCTGCTCGACGATAAAGACCCCTTGTCGGGCGGCCAGGATATCGTGAAGCTCGCGTGCGTTAAAATCCTGGAGTCGCGACCATTTCCAGCTAACCGTGTTGTCAGAGGTCATGGATAGCGGCCTGTAACTTGTCAGGCGAATCGCTGGCGCTGTAAAAAGCTGCGCAGCTGGTGCAGGTGTTTGCGAAGGCGGCCGATCCGACGTTGGAACCGAGCGGATTGGTTGGCAGGCTTATTGGTGGGTGGCTTCTCTCCCTCGGCAGTTTGCGAGACCTGCGCCTTCATTTTAGCCTTAAGGGCTTTAATTCTTCGAGCAATCGCAGCCCAATGGGTTTGGGGCACCTCTTTTAATAACTTATGGTAAAGGCGCAACGCCGTGAGGTGGTAACCGCGTCGCTCCATATCCAGGGCAAAGGCGGCCCGCATCGTGATACGAATGCGGCCGTTGGGTAGCTCGCGGTTGATGATCTGCTCAATGGCGTCTTCGATGGTGTCCAAGGCGTGAAGGCCCAACAGGCAGTCCGTCAAACCGCGAATGAACCGGGTGACGGGAAGTTTACGACGGATCAATTTGCAATACTCTTCAACCCCGGCCGCGAAAAGTCCGATATCGCCCAGGGCTGTGGCACTGGTCAGAATGTCGTTGGTCGTGTCGGCCCCCCGCCAGCTGCGTTTGAGAATGCACATATCCTGGTCGGAAACAAAATCCACCAAGTCTACCTCCAAGGCCTCCAACTCCTCCTCGATGGTGAGAATCTGTTCGCGCAAAGATTTGCTCAGGCGCCCTCCCAGCGTATCGGCATGGCTGAGAACATCCCGATACAGCTGCTGGGCTTCTTCGAACAGGCCCTGGGAGCGGTAAAGCTCGGCCTCGCGTCGTGTAAATGCAATGGTAAGTTTATTGCCCATTCAGCTTTCCTAGCGCAAATGGATCCGTCGCGAAGAACTTCGTCACCACATAAACGAACGACCCATGATAAGGGCATACAATGAAGCCGGTGGTGTCGTCAACGTCATCGCCCTGATTCAGGCCACCGTGAAATTCCACGATGTGAGGAATCGCTTTCAATCTTAAAAAATGAGGATCTATTTGATGAAAAAACCACTTAACAGTGGTTATTCACGGTTCAAAATGGAAAATGCTTTCAGATGGCATATTTTGTCAGGATTAGCAACTTGACGAGTACAGCAAATATATTTATGGTATTAATTATTAAACTGACAATTTTGAAGACATAGGGGAGGCGACGGGATAGAATACATGCGCACGGCCTCTGACCCTAAATCCATCCTGATCGTGGATGACGTCAAAATAGTCCAGGATACCCTGCGGCTGACGTTGATGGGCGACTATAAAATGCATATCGCCGCCAACGCCCGACAGGCACTCGTCCACATTCAGCAACACCCCATCGATCTTGTCTTTCTGGATGTGCTGCTGCCGGATATGAACGGGATCGACCTCCTCAAGAAGTTCAAACAAATGGCGCCCGCCACAAGGGTGATCATGATAACGACGGTTCAGGACATTAAGACCGCGGTGGACGCCATGAAGGCCGGCGCCTTTGATTTTTTGACCAAACCTTTTGCCATCCATCAGATCCAATCGCTGACCAAACGGGCGCTGGCACATCAAGACACAGGTATTCAAAGTCAACCCCGTCAGGCCATTGGAGATAGGCTGGGCCGGGATACGGCCAGGAACTGCGTTGACAAACTTATCGATTGCATATCGCCATGCGATAGCAACGTGCTGATTCAGGGTGCCAACGGCACCGGTAAAAAGCGCATTGCCCGCGCCCTGCACAACCGCAGCACACGCGGTGCCGGCCCCTATGTGGCCATCAACTGCGCCGCCATTCCCGCCCCGCGAATGGAACCAACGCTTTTCGGGTCCGGTCGCGGGGCAAACGACGACGACTCGACCGAGAGCCGCGGCAAAATCGAACTGGCGCAAACTGGAAGCCTGTTTATCAATAATATCAATTATCTGTCGATCGAAATCCAAACCAAGCTTCTGAGTCTCATCCAACGTAAAGAAGCGGATGTCCGTATCATCGCCGCCACCAACCAGCATTTGAGCGCCCTTGTCGAGGCAGGCCTGTTCAGAAAGGGTCTCCATCATCGCCTTAGCGAACTGCCCATTGATCTGCCGCTTCTTCGCCATAGCGGCGACGACATCGGTTTGCTGCTCGAGCATTTCCTCAAACAAAATGCCCTCCAAAACGGTAAGGCGCGCAAGCACTTCTCAGCGCATGCCCGCTCCATATTAGATACCTGCGACTGGCCGGGCAACGTAAGGGAATTTGAGCACTTGATCGAACGGCTCTGCACCCTCAGCCGAGGTCGCACAATGACCGCCGCCAATCTTCCGGAATGCCGGCCGCGCATTCAAAAAGTCTTAGCGCTGAAGACAGCCACCTTGGCCTTCGAGCGGCAATATATCCTGGACACTCTGAAGGCGGTCGGCGGCAACAAAACCAAAGCCGCCCGGCGTCTGGGGATTCATCGCAACACATTGCGGATGAAAACCAAAGCGCTGGGGATTGATTTCCCCTGAATGACCATCGGTTAAGTTCGCCGGGCTGATCGCCGTATGGATTTCCATGCCCCCCCTGGCCCGGACGCGAACGCCTTTGAGCGTCGGGGTGCTTTGCACGCATTTTTCTTGGCCAAAAAACCCGGTAAAAGCACAACGCTGCCCCGTCAAGCCCAAAGTTTTCCATACCAAGGCCGCCCCAAGCGCCCCCAGGGTCAACGCCCGCGGCGGGGCAGCCGATAATATCATCCCGCGTCGATGCGCTCCTCAACACGGAATGGTGGCCATAGGTCGATTACGAGCAGGCCCTATCCTTAAAGAAAAACAAGCCTCGACCTTGTTGCTGCCAACGCTTTCTGCTAATGGACATCCCTGATTGTAGGGTGTTGTCGAGCGTCTCCGACCGATAGGCACTAATCAGCCATGGGAATTTAGCCTGATTCATGAAAAAGCGCATCTTTTTGGCCGTTGTTCTTTTAGCCTGCGTTGCCGGCATCCTGGGCGGGATCAAATATTTACAGATCGACCGCATGATTGCCCAGGGGAAGCAGGTGGCCCAGCCCCCGGCAACCGTTACCGTAGCCGCTGTAACGCCAATGGAATGGGAATCGAGGCTAACGGCCGTGGGCTCGCTCAAAGCCGTTCGAGGGGTAACCGTAACGGCCGAGTTGACCGGCAAGGTCGACCGCATTGCCTTTTCACCGGGCGGTAAGGTTGATGCAGGTGATCTTCTCATTCAGCAGGACATCTCGTCCGAGCAGGCCCAACTCCGCGCGGCCAAGGCCTCGCTGGCCCTGGCCAGGGCCAATCACGATCGCGCCAAGGAACTGCGCAGCGAACAAGTGGTCACCCAGGCCGCCTATGACCAGGCCTTGGCCAGCCTGGAACAAGCCCGGGCAGAGATCGACCGGATTCAAGCCACCATTGACAAAAAAACCATCCAGGCCCCTTTTGGCGGTCGGCTGGGAATCCGCCAGGTCGATCTGGGCCAGATCATCAAGGAGGGGGATCCCATCGTCTCGCTCCAGGCCCTGGACCCCATCTTTGCCAATTTCCTGCTGCCGCAAAACGAGCTGGCGAAAATACAGCCGGGGCTCTCCGTGCGTGTCGCCGCCGATGTTCTGGCGGGTGAAAAAATCAGTGGCAAGATCACGGCCATCAATCCCGTGGTGGAGACGGATACACGCAATATCCAGATTCAGGCCACGCTGCGCAACGCGGACGAGCAACTTCGACCTGGCATGTTCGTCGACGTGGAAGTCATTCTACCCGCCAGGGCCAAGGTCCTGACAATCCCGGCCACCGCCGTTTTGTATGCGCCTTACAGCGATTCGGTCTTTATCGTGGAAGAGAAGGCGGCCGCAACGGGCGGCACCCCGGAGAAATATCTGCGCCAGCAGTTTGTGCGGCTGGGGGCAACCCAGGGTGATTTCGTAACGGTCCTGGATGGCCTGCAAGCCGGCCTATCGGTGGTCAGTACCGGGGTCTTCAAGCTGCGCAACGGACAAAAAGTCGTCGTGGATAACGCATTGGCGCCACGCTTCAATCTCCAACCCCGTCCGGATGACAGTTAACGGCGCCCTTCTGATCGTGCCGCCCGGGATACCGGCGGGGTTTATCCGCCATCCCGAGCCGACATGTGAGGGCGTCTTGGCGTCCTTTGAAAAGACACCATGAAATTTACCGATATCTTCATCCGCCGTCCGGTTCTGGCCCTGGTGATCAATCTGCTGATCATTATCGCTGGTCTGCAGGCCATCCGCTCGCTCAATGTCCGCCAGTACCCCCGCAGCGACAATGCGGCGGTCACCGTAACGACCGTTTATGTCGGCGCCAGCGCCGATCTCGTGCGGGGCTTCATCACGACACCGTTGGAGCGGGCCATCGCCGCCGCCGACGGCATTGACTACATCCAGTCCCAGAGCGCCCTGGGGCTCTCCACCATCACGGTGCGCCTCAAGCTAAACTATGACCCCATTCAAGCCCTGTCGGAAATCAGCGCCAAAGTCGACCAGGTCCGCGGTGATCTGCCCCCGGAAGCCGAAGTGCCCGAGATCAATGTCGAATCGGCGGACAGCCAATTTGCCTCGGCCTATCTGAGCTTCACCTCGGATGTGCTCAAGCAGAATGAAATCACCGATTATCTGGTGCGCATCGTCCAGCCGCAGCTCTCGGCCCTGGAGGGCGTGCAGCGGGCCGATATCCTGGGGGCCCGCACCTTTGCCATGCGCATCTGGCTCAAACCCGAACGCATGGCGGCCCTCAACATCAGCCCGGTGCGGGTGCGTGAAGTGTTGGCCGCGAATAACTTCCTAGCGGCGGTGGGCCGCACCAAGGGCGCCCTGGTGCAAGTCAACCTGGTGGCCAATACCGATCTGCGCTCCGTGGATGAATTCAAGCGTCTGGTCATCAAGCAGCAGGGGGGTGCCATCGTGCGTCTCGAGGACATCGCCGATATCGTCCTGGGGGCGGAAAATTACGATACCGAAGTGCGGTTTTCAGGCCAGACCGCTGTCTTCATGGGCATCTGGCCGCTGCCCAACGCCAACTCCCTGGACGTCATCGATAGGGTGCAAGTGGCCATGGAGGCCATTCAGCAGCAGCTGCCCAGCGGTCTGGAAGCGCGCATCGCCTACGACGCCACCAACTATATCCGCAACGCCATCCGCGAAGTGATCAAAACCCTGAGCGAAACCCTGCTGATCGTGGTGATCATTATCTTCTTGTTCCTGGGATCGATTCGCTCCGCCATCGTCCCCGTGGTGGCCATCCCACTCTCACTGATCGGCGGCATTTTTTTAATGCAGGTGTTCGGTTTCACGGTCAACCTGCTGACCCTGCTGGCCATCGTCCTTTCGGTGGGGTTGGTGGTGGACGATGCCATCGTCGTGGTCGAGAACGTGGAGCGCCACCTGAGCGAAGGCCAGTCACCCCGGGACGCCGCCCTGCTGGGGGCCCGTGAACTGATCGGCCCGGTGATCGCCATGACGATTACCCTGGCAGCCGTCTACGCCCCCATCGGCTTGCAGGGCGGCCTGACCGGCTCCCTGTTCCGTGAATTTGCGTTTACGCTGGCCGGTGCCGTGGTGATATCCGGGGTGGTCGCCCTCACGCTTTCACCCGTCATGTCCTCCAAGCTATTGGTCGAGGGCATGTCCGCACGGGGCTTCGCCGGGCGGGTCTCCCGCCTCTTCAAGCGCATCCGGGCTTTTTATGGACGTGCACTGGACGCCACCCTTAATGCCCGGCCAGCCGTATATCTCATCTGGCTAGGGGTAAGCCTCCTGACCGTTCCCATGTTTACCATGTCGGCCAAGGAGCTGGCCCCCACCGAAGACCAGGGGGTTATCTTCGGCATCATCGAGGCATCGGCCAACGCCACCCTGGACCAGACCAGCCTCTACGCCGCCGCCGCCAATGATATTTTCCTGGGCATACCGGAGACCAGATTCACCTTTCAGATCACCTCACCCGCCTCGGGCTTCGGCGGCATGGTGGTCGAGCCCTGGGGTGAACGTGACCGGACGATTTTCCAGATCCTGCCGGAAGTGCAGCAAAAACTCATGCAAATTCCGGGTATCCGCATGTTTCCGGTCACCCCCGCCGCCCTGCCGGGAGGCGGTCAGTTCCCGGTGGAATTCTTCCTGGCCTCCACGGCGGAGCCCGAACAGATCCTTCAATTCGCCCGGCAGATCCAGTTGAAAGCCATCCAGAGCGGCATGTTTGCTTTTCCGCCGCTTATCGACGTTAAAATCGATCAGCCCCAGTCACAGCTGGTCATCGACCGTGACAAAGTTGCCGATCTGGGCCTCAATCTCCAGCAGGTGGGCGCCGACCTTTCGTCCATGATCGGCGGCAATTTCGTCAACCGTTTCAACATCGCCGGGCGCAGCTATAAAGTCATCCCCCAGATCAAGCGGCGGGAACGCCTGAATCCGGACCAGTTGAAAAACATCTATGTCACCGGCCCAACGGGCAAACTTGTGCCGTTGAGCACGGTCGCGACCATTGAAAACAGGACTGTGGCGCGATCCCTCAACCGCTTCCAGCAGCTCAACGCCGTCTCCATCAGCGGTGTGTCGGTTCGCCCCCTGGATGAGGCCCTGCGATTTCTGGAGGCCGAAGCCGCTAAAATTCTGCCCAAGGGCTACGTGCTTGATTACACCGGCGAGTCGCGCCAGCTGCGCACGGAGGGTAACACCTTTATCCAGGCTTTCGGGCTGGCCGTGGTGCTTATCTTTCTCGTCCTGGCCGCCCAGTTCAACAGTTTCCGCGATCCCTTCGTCATTCTGGCCGGGTCGGTTCCCCTGGCCATGTTCGGCGCGCTGGTCTTCACCTTTCTCAAAATGCCCGACCCCAACATTCCCTTCTGGACCCAGGGTTGGACCACGACCCTCAACATTTACTCCCAGGTCGGCCTGGTAACCCTGGTGGGGCTTGTGTCCAAAAACGGTATCCTCATCGTGGAATTTGCCAACAAACTCCAGGAGCAGGGGCTGGCCAAGCGCGCCGCCGTCCATGAAGCCGCCATGACGCGCCTGCGGCCCATCCTGATGACCACCGGCGCCACCATTGCGGGCCACTTCCCCCTCGTGTTGGTCACCGGAGCCGGCGCGGCGGCCCGCAACTCGATCGGCCTGGTGCTGGTGGGCGGCATGGCCATCGGCACCCTGTTTACCCTCTTCGTAATTCCGTCGATTTACATGCTGATCGCGCGCGATCATGCTCCGAAAGCGCGGTAGGTATTGCGCCTTGCCCATCAAAGCGATGCAGATTTGCGGGTTGGATTCAGCCTCGGAACCACGCAGGTAAAGCCCCCCAGCGTCCCCTGGTGGTATCGATACAAAAACCGGGCGGTCCTGCCGAGGGTTTCACGAAACAGCGCGGCGCGTTACCCCGGGATCAGAGGAAATAAAAACCGAGCGTCACGTCGTATCGATCCGAACCCTTGAACTGACAGCCGACGGTGTCCTCAAGAACGGATCGCACCTGAGCCCGTTTCTTGATCAACGTTTTGCTGCTGTTGTCGAGATAAAACCGCAGCTGGACCCGATCACCCGGCCGAAGCCGGCCGGCCTTGTCCGAGGTAAAGTTTAAGCCGGTCTTGGAAAGGTTGGTCACCACCATGGGGCCCCATACGTTATCAATTTCTAATTTATTGATATCGCTTACATCCCGCGCAAATATGCCTTCCAGACGCACGGCCTTGCGGAAGGATCGACGCATTTCACGGATGATTTGAAAATTACAAAGACAGGGGCAGTTGACATTTAAAACCGAGCCCATTTTTTCAAATACTGCGGGGCCAACCATTTCCTGCCGGCCGCATTTCGGGCAGGTCATCTGGTAGTTGCCGTCCTTGGCCGCAAAAACACGCAGGTCGTCAGCGGAAACGTGATCTGCGCCGGATGATATCTGCATTTGCAATGAGGCCGCTCCCTTGGTTTTACGGGCGTCCTCTTCGATAATGACCTCGACATCGTCGATATCGATGATTTCAGGTGACGGCGGGTCCAGGGACTCGTCGACAGCAACGGATATTGGAGCGGAGGGCGGCTGGATGATCCTGCGGCCGGTACGGGCGCGCGGCAGCGTATCCGCCATCAGGCGCCCGGCCAGCCTGACCAGCAGGATGGCGTGGCGCGGCCATTGATGTGCCGTATCGGTTGCTAAACCAAGAACACCGACCGGTTTCTTGCGGCAATAGATCATTTGACACAGAATGGCGCCCTGTTCCAGGTGTTGCCACGCACGCCACAAGTTCTGTTCCGGGCGCGCAAGCATGCCGATGTCGTCGACGACGTAGGGTTGCCCTTCGAGCAGCTTCTCAATGACCGGTCGAAGGCGTTCGATGGCCATTGAAGAAGCACTCGGGCGCGCTTCCCGGGCGCCCGAGGCGTGCCATCTAAACTCGGAGACCATGCGTTTGCGTCTTACGTCGATCCGGGCGATGAAACCGTATTGCGCTTCCGAGATCAGACCGATTTTTTTCAATACACCGCCGATGGTTTCCCCGCGGACAATACGGCCCGAAGGGTGAAAAGCGTCTGTCAGGGAAGCCACCAGTTTAATAATATCCTGTTTTTCCTGGAGATCCTCGAGCGTTTGGCGGCGATCGGTCACATCGCTGATTTCCACCCTGATGCGCAGGGCTTTGCCGTCATGATCTTTCAACAGACGCAATACGAGTTGGGTGTGGATGACGCTGTCTTTGTTGAGATTAAGGTCGATTTCCAGATTCTGGCGCTGGGACGAGCGGATTAATTCGTTCCAATGGGAATAGAAAAGCACCAGATCATCGACGTTTACAAAAAGAGCGAACGGCATGCCCCTAACCTTGCGGCCTTTCTGATTCAGCATGTCCATGGCGGCGGCATCAGCCTCCAGGATCAGGCCGGCGCGGTCCAGCAGTAACGTCCCGACATCTGCCAAGTTGCGGCCGCATTGACCGCAGAATATGAAGAAAGGGGGATTGATGGTGCCGCATTCGGAGCAAAGGTTCTTGAGCTGGCGGCCGCAGCCACCGCAATAATTTTGCCCCTGGGTTGTCGCGGCTCCGCATTGAGGGCATTTCATAAGAACATTAATAATCAAAGCCGCCTTCGGAAGCAAGCGCCGACGACGAAACCGTTCCGCAAAGCCTGGTTCGGACACCATTGCCAAGGGCGGCGACGATTCCTTTTCCTTTGTCAACAGCAATCGGAGCTGTTAAAAAGACTCATTATGCAATGGGTGCTTTATCGAATTCTGATTTTATTGCTGGTCTTGATGCTGCCGGCAACGAACCACGGGGTCCAAGGCGCATTAAGCCCTGAGGCAGCCTATCGCCAGTATATAAGCGCTCTGTTTCGAGCGGATCCCGATGCAGTTATGGCGGTCATTACCGGGAAGCCGGACCAGATGGCTTTCATTCGCACCTTTATCGACTGTGTTCGGGCCAGCA
>JASFTA010000002.1:0-17827 GCA_050114115.1 Desulfobacterales bacterium
GGCTGGCCCATGACCACAAGATCGAAGCCGTCGTGCTCGATGATGGCCTGCTGCATGCGCATGTCCATGAAGATGTCTTTGGTCATCCCGCTGGGGACCTTGCCCTTCTTCATCTCCTCGCGGGCATCACCCAGCGTATCGGTCACCGGTACCCCCAGGACTTCGTTGAGGTTGGCATTGGCGTCGGCGTCGACGGCCAGTACCGGGGTCTTGTTTTGGGCCATCAGATATTTAATCAGCAGACCGGCCATGGTGGTCTTGCCGGTACCACCTTTGCCGGCCATGGCAATCGAAAACGGCATGGTAGACTATCCTTTCGCATCGAATTGAGCAGCGGCCTGCTGTCATCGGGCATCCGGTTAACGAGCCCGCCGTCGCGGCGACCGCTCTCCGGAAGGTTGGACGATGCTCACTGAAATGAACCCCTTAAAGCAGTTGCCCCCAACAGTCAAGCGCCTTTTGGCCTCCCTTTCCGCCGGCTGGGTTGGCAGCCTACCGTCAATCGGCCCAGGATCGGCCTGTGTCCTAAGCCCGCTGCCGTTGCCCGTATGTCCCGGGTTGGAATCCAGGGTCTCGGGTAGCTAACCAGCGGAAAAGTCTTGTATTTTTAAGTCCATCCTTGCAAATCCCCAGGGCCTGTGGTAGAAAATCGAGGTTCAGGCCTGCGGGCCTGCAAGATCCCCTCGGTACGATTTCCGTTCACCGCCGCCGCAAGTTGCCGCATCGTGCGGCGGCCTCGGCCGTATAATCACGTTCGTATGGACACACCGGCGATCATCCGCAACCATGACCGGCTCACCACCGGCCAATCGCAGCCAAGGAGATTGATATGGACGACATTCTCGATTTCACCAAAAAGGCCTTTTTAACCGGCATTGGGCTCGCGCTTACGGCCAAGGACGAGGTCGAAGACCTGGCCAAGGACCTCGAAAAAAAGATGAGCATGGGCGAGGAGGAGGGCAAGAAATTTTTCCAGGAAGTCCAGCAGCGCTTCGAAGATACCCAGGGAAAACTCGAAGCGCGGGTTGAAAAGAGCGTCAACGAGTTTCTGAAAAAAGCCGACATCGTCACCAGCGATGAACTCAAGGCGCTTAAAAAGGAGATCCGTGAGCTCAAACAGACCATCAGCCAGGGCTCACCGGAGAGCGAGAGCTAGACGGTGCTTCGCCTAATTGGGGTGCCGCCGTGGGCGCGATTCGGGCGGACAGGGATCACGCTGCACCGAAGCCCCTGGCAATAACCGATCGCAATAAATGGATCAGGGTTCCTGGACGGCGCGAAACGGTGAAAAAGCGGAGCATCGTCACCGTATGTGCGTGGTCGTGGGGCGGGGACTCTCAATTGGGGCCAAGAGACGGATCACGCGGCACCGCTAACCCATTGATGATCGATGCAGAGTCCCGTAACGCTGGGAACGCCGATGGGGGCACTTAGACTTTTTTGAGATCAGTTCCATAAGCGCTTGCGACCCGTGCAGATGAAAGCCCGCCCGCCATGCTGAGCATCCGTAAAATCGGCGTCATCGGACGCACCTACCGCCACCTGACGCGCTACCGGCAGATCCTGGCCGTGTTCTTTCGCTACGGGTTCGGCGACCTTGTCGATCTACTCAAGATCGACCAGTATATCGAAATCGGCCTGCAGATGATCTCGCGCAACCGGCGCGAGCGGCTCGAGAAGCTTTCGCGCCCCGAACGGGTCCGCCTGGCCCTGGAGGAACTCGGCCCGACCTATGTTAAACTGGGCCAGGTCCTCTCGACCCGCCCCGACCTGATCCCGGTGGACTTCATCACCGAGCTGGCCAAACTGCAGGACAAGGTCCCCCCTTTCGACGTGAAGGAGGTCGATCGCATCGTCACGGCCGAACTGGGTGCGGGGCCGGATGAGGTATTCGCCTCGTTCAACCACACGCCCCTGGCTTCGGCCTCCATCGGCCAGGTGCACAAGGCCACCCTGCCCGAGGGCGAACAGGTGGCCGTCAAGGTCCAGCGCCCTGGTATCAAGCGCATCATCGAGGTCGATCTGGAGATCATGCTCCATATGGCCACCCTGATGGAGCGCCACGTCGAAGAGATCGCTTTTTTCCGCCCGGTCAAGATCGTCGAAGAGTTTGCCAAAGCGCTCGAACGCGAGATCGACTACTCTTTCGAAGCCGTCAACATGGAGCGCATGGCCGGCCAGTTCCTGAGCGATCGCACCGTCTATATTCCCAAGGTCTATCGCGACTTCACCACTGAGAGGGTGCTGACGGCCGAGTTTATCGACGGCATTAAAATTTCCGCCATCGACGATCTCAACGAGGCCGGGTTGAATTGCCGCAAGATCACCCGGCGCGGCAGCAGTATCCTCCTGCGCCAGATCTTCGATTTCGGTTTTTTCCACGGCGACCCGCACCCCGGAAACCTGTTCGTGCTGCCCGGCGAGGTCATCTGTCTGCTGGATTTCGGCATGGTCGGCACGGTGGATCGCCAGACCCGCGAGGATTTCGTCGATCTGGTGGATGCGGTCGTCCACCGCCAGGAAGCCCGCACCGCGCAAATCCTGCTAAAGATCACCCAGTGGGATGATCGCCCCCCCATGCGCGCCTTCGTGCGCTCCGTGGCCGATTTCATGGGCCGCCACCTCTATCGGCCCCTGAAGGAAATCAAGGTCGGTCCGCTCCTGCAGAACCTGCTGGAGCTGGCCGCCGACCATCGGCTGGTCATCCCCCCCGACATCTTCCTGATGATGAAAACCCTCACCGCCGTCGAGGGGGTGGCCAGGGGCCTGGACCCGGAGTTCGATATTTTCGCAGCCGCCGCGCCCTTTATCCAACAGGTTAAAATGGACCGCTATCACCCCCAGCGCCTGACCGCCGATGCCATGCGGTTGGGGGCCGATTTCATCGACTTCATGCAGCAGCTGCCCGGCGAAATCCTCGATATCACCCGCCAGATCCGCGAGCACAAGCTGACCGTGCACGTGGAGCTGGAAAGCCTCCGAGCCATGCTCGCCACCCACGACAAGATCAGTAACCGACTCTCCTTCGCCATCATCATCGCCGGACTGATCATCGGCTCCTCCATCATCGTGGTCTCCGGCGTGCCCCCACTGTTCCACGGCATATCCCTGATCGGTATCATTGTTTTCATCACCGGCGCCATCATGGGGCTTTGGCTGCTGGTGGCCATCATCAAAAAGGGGTTATAGCCGGTTGCTGCCAAACGAGTAGGCTCGGCCATGCGGCGTTAAAATCCCCCCCCGCTATGCGTGTTTATTTCGCCTAAACAGCGTTTTCCGCCGGAATTTGCCTTATCTTGCCGTGCGCATGATGGTTTCCGAAGCCTGCCGAACGCCGGGTTTGAAGGCCGCTGGCAACTGTGCGCGGCGGGGTCTCACAAAACAATTCTGTTGAATTCCTTTGCAATCGATTACAAAATTGTTATAAGAGTTCAGTTTTTTTATCAGCCGGGCTGACCCGACCTCAGCACGGCCGGATGTCGCCCGCCCATCTGAGTTCGCGGCCACTCTGCGGTCGACCGGGGTGGGCCCGAACGCCTGGAAGGAGTCGTCTTGGGATGAGAAAAATAGAGGAAACCACACTGCTCTATGAGATCAGCGAAGCGCTGAACGCCCATCTGGAGCTAAAAAAATCACTGTATACGGTGCTCGATATTCTGTCCAATTCCCTGGACATGGCCCGGGGCACAATTACCCTGCTGGATCCGGTTCGCAATGAAATCCGCATTGAGGTGGCCCACGGCCTCACGCGGCGCGCCATGCAGCAGGTACGCTACAAACCGGGAGAAGGCATCACGGGCCGCGTCATCCAAACCGGCCAACCGGTTTCGATACCCAAAATCAGCGAAGAGCCCCTGTTTCTCAACCGCACCGTGGCCCGCAAAAATAAAAAAAACCTGGAGTTGTCCTTTATCTGCGTGCCCATCAAGAAAGGCCGGCAGGTCATCGGGGCGCTCAGCGTGGACAAACCCTATGACCCCAAATCCTCGCTCAAAAAAGCCGAAAAACTGCTGAGTGTGGTGGCCACCATGGTGGCCCGCCATGTCATCAATCTGGAAACCATCCGGCTTGAAAAGCAGACCCTGCGGGATGAAAACAAGCGGCTGCTGAGCGAACTCGAAAACAAATACCGCATCACCAACATCGTGGGCAACAGCAACAAGATGCGGGAAGTCTTCCAGATGGTCTCCCAGGTCTGCAAGAGCAACGCCACGGTGCTGGTGCGGGGGGAAAGCGGCACGGGTAAAGAGCTGGTGGCCAATTCGGTGCATTACAACAGTAACCGGGCCCAGACCCCTTTCGTGAAGGTCAATTGTGCCGCGATTCCCGTCAACCTGATCGAAAGTGAGCTCTTCGGTCATGAGAAAGGCGCCTTCACCGGCGCCATCAAGCAGAAACTGGGCAAATTCGAACTGGCCCACAAGGGCACCCTTTTCCTGGACGAAATCGGTTCGATCGGGCTGGACGTGCAGGTGAACCTGTTACGCGTTCTCCAGGAAAAGGAGTTCGAACGCGTCGGCGGGCAGAAGACCATCAAGACCGATGTGCGCATTATTGCGGCCACCAACAAAAACCTTGAGCAGGCCGTGGAAGAGGGGACCTTCCGGGGTGATCTGTATTACCGCCTGAACGTCTTCCCGATCTATCTACCGCCGCTGCGGGAGCGTAAAACGGATATTCTTCTGCTGGCCGACCATTTCCTGGAACGCTATGCCAAAGAAAACCATAAGGATATCCGCCGTTTTTCGACACCTGCCATCGACATGCTGATGGCCTATCACTGGCCGGGCAATGTGCGCGAGCTGGAAAATTGCATCGAACGCGCGGTTCTGCTCTGCGAGGAGGGCGTGATTCACAGCTATCATCTGCCACCCACCCTCCAAACCGGCCCTGAATCCGATACCCTGCCGGCCTTGTCCCTGGAAGAGGCGGTGGCCAACCTGGAACGCGAAATGATCATCGATGCCCTCAAGAACACGCGCGGCAACATCACCCAGGCGGCCGAACTGCTCAAGACCACCGTGCGCAAATTCGCTTACAAGGCCCAGAAGTTCGGCGTGAGCTACAAACACTATCGATAGCCCATGACCCTTGTTCAGGCGTTCATACTCGGAATCGTCCAGGGGCTCACCGAATTTCTGCCCATCAGCAGCTCCGGCCACCTGGTGATCGGTCAGTACCTGCTTGGCCTCGCGCACGCCGATCTGGCCTTTGAGGTCAGTGTCCATGTGGGCACCCTTGTGGCCGTGGTGATTTTTTTTCGCCGCGACATTGCCGCCATCCTGACGGCGATCCCGCGTTATCGCTCCGCGTGCCGCCCGTCCGCATTCAGGACCCTGCTGGCACCCGGCAGTCCCGATGCCGAGGTGCGACTGGCGCTTCTGGTGATTTTGGGTTCCATTCCCACCGCCATCATCGGACTTATCCTGAAGCATTTCGAGAAGATCCTTTTCGCCTCCCCGTTGATCACCGGCATCATGCTGCTGGTAACCGGGAGCGTTCTCTATTTGACACGCCGCCCCCAAATGGCCGCCCGGGCACACCCCGATTCGACACGGCCCCTATCCGCCATCGGCGTGCGCGACTGTCTTTTGATCGGTCTCGTCCAGGGTCTGGCGGTCATTCCCGGGATATCGCGCTCGGGCACCACAATTGCCGCCGGCCTATTCGCCGGGATCAATCCCCAGGCCGCGGCCCGCTTCTCGTTTCTGCTCTCGATTCCGGCGGTGGCGGGCGCGGCCCTATTGGTTCTCATGGAGGCTTTCGCCCAGGGGCGGATCGATGTCGCGGTCTGTCTGGCGGGCGGCCTGACCGCGTTGCTCGTCGGCTATGCGGCCCTGGCAATCCTGGTCTACCTGATCAACCGCGGCAAACTCCACGCTTTCGCCCCCTACTGCTGGATTGTCGGGATCGCCGTCATTCTGATGGGTTGGTAATGCCTCTTACCCCTGATGCGCCTCCACACAGGACATGCCATGCGGCCCCAAGACCTTAAAGTATTCAACGTCCTCTTCTTCTCTATTTTTGCGGCGGTCACCGGCGTGGGTATCGTGGTACCGCTGCTGCCCGTTTATGCGCGTGACGTCGGGGCGAGCGGGTTTTATATCGGCATGATCTTCGGGATTTTCTCCATCGCCCGCACCGCCTTCATTCCCCTGTTCGGCCGGGCCTCCGACCGCCGTGGCCGCAAACCGTTTATCGTTGGCGGTATGCTCGGTTATGCCCTCATCTCGCTGGCCTACGTGGCCGTCAGCGACTTCCCGGCCCTGATCGCCATCCGTTTCTTTCAGGGTGTCGCCTCCGCCATGATGATGCCGGTCCTCCAGGCCTACGTGGGCGATATCACCCCCGAGGGCCGGGAAGGCTTCACCATGGGCTATTTCAATCTGGCCACTTTCGCGGGCCTGAGCCTGGGCCCCTTGCTGGGCGGTGTCATCAGCGACAGCTGGAGTATCGATGCGGCTTTCATCATGATGGGCCTGCTGGCCCTTTTCGGGTTTCTGGCCTGCGCGCTGCTGCTGCCGCCGACGCAATCCGAAAGCGCCCTGGGCCGGGGCACACCCCCGATCGCCTGGGCCTGCTTGACCCAGGATCCGGTCATTCGCGGGCTTTTCACCTTTCGCCTGGCCTATACGGCCGGGATCGGCGTCATCTGGGGGTTTCTACCCATCTATGCTGACCAGCAGTTTAAGCCGGGAGCGGCCGCCATCGGCCTACTTATCATGGCCGGTGTCATGACCAGCGGGCTGTTTCAAGTGCCCATGGGCTATCTGGCCGACCGCGTGAACAAATCCCGAATGGTGGTCGCCGGCGGTATCCTGGCGGGGGCTGCCCTGCTGGGATTCACCTGGGCCACAAGTTTTACGACCATGCTGCTGGGCAGTCTGTTTTTCGGCATGGGCGGCGGTGTGGCCATGCCGGCCCTGATGGGACTGGCCGTCAAAAAAGGCGTCGCAATGGACGCCATGGGATCCGTCATGTCCGCACTGACCCTGGCCCACAGTCTGGGTATGCTGACCGGGGCCCTGCTGGCCGGATGTGCCATGGACTGGTTAGATCTCAGGTGGGCTTTCCCGGTAGGCGCGGCCATCATGGCTGCCGGTATCGGCGCCTTCTGTTACTGGGTTTCCAGTGGCGCCCCGGAAGGCAGGGCACGGGCGACGATGCCCGAAGAATCCGATTGACATTTAGGGAATTGGCTTTACTTTTACCCATTCTCGATCACCGCGAATCAGCATCCGTTACGGCACGGGAATGGCCAGTAAACGCCGACCATCTGCCGAATCGTGAGTAGCAATGTGGACACAATGCAATGCAGGGAGAAACAGCGGCTGGATGCCAGGGGCGCTGTTTTCGTGTGTTATGACCAACCACAGCCAAGGGCCAACCGGAATCGTCCATGAGCAGTAAACGGGATTACTACGAAGTACTTGGGACCAGTCGCGACGCCAGTGACGCCGAGCTCAAAAAAGCCTACCGCCAACTGGCTCTCAAATATCACCCCGACCGCAACCCCGGGGATCAGGCGGCCGAAGAAAAATTCAAAGAAGCCGCCGAAGCCTACGATGTGCTCTCGGATTCGCAGAAACGGCGAATCTACGATCAGTACGGCCACCAAGGGTTGGAGGGCCAGGGTTTCTCCGGTTTCAGCGGTTTCGAGGATATCTTTTCGAGCTTCGGTGATATTTTTGAAGATTTTTTCGGCTTCGGCAGCAGTCGCCGGTCGCGCAGCCGCACCCAGCGCGGTGCCGATCTGCGCTATGACATCCAGCTCAACTTCATGGACGCCGCCTTCGGCACCGAAACCGAAATTCATCTCGAAAAACTGGACACCTGCAGCGATTGTCAGGGTAGCGGCTGTGAAGCGGGCACCCAGCCCGAAGCCTGCAGCTACTGCGGCGGCAGCGGCCAGGTTTCACGCAGCCAGGGCTTTTTTACCGTACGCACCACCTGCCCGCATTGCCGGGGCAATGGCCAGATGATTCCCCACCCCTGCCCGGGGTGCCGGGGTTCGGGTCAGATCCAGACCAGCAAAACCGTTTCGGTCAAAATCCCGGCCGGTGTGGATACCGGCTCCCGCCTGCGATTGACCGGCGAAGGCGAAGCCGGACGTCACGGCGGTCCGCAAGGCGATCTCTATGTGTTCATTCATGTCGAAGCCCACGAATTCTTTGAGCGCGACAATACCAATATCATCTGCCGAGTGCCGATCTCCTTCGTTCAGGCCGCCCTGGGCACATCCCTGAAAGTCCCCACCCTGGAAGGTGAAAAAACGCTCAAGATTCCCAAAGGCGCCCAGTACGGAGATGTCTTCCGCTTCGAGGGCCAGGGGATCCCCTCACTGCGCAGCGGACGCCGCGGCGATCAGATCATCCAGATCATCATCAAGACCCCCACCGGTCTGAACAGAAAGCAGGAAACCCTTCTCAAAGATTTCGAAAAACTAGAATCCGCCAAGATCTCCAGCAAACTCAAAAACATTTTAAAAGGGGAATCGGCCCGAGCCTGAACCACTGGGGCGCTAACGGGACGGATTTTATCAAGGCCGCTCGGCCGGCCGATTACGGGAATCAGCCATGTTTGAACTGCGGGTCGTTACCGGTTTCGCCGCCGCCCACCGCCTCGCGATGGTCGGTGAAAAATGTGAGAACCTCCACGGTCATAACTGGAAGATCGAGGTCTACGTGCGTGGCGATGAGCTCGACGCAGGCGGTGTGCTGGTGGATTTCGGTATCATCAAAACCCACGTGCGCGACCTGATGAAAACCCTGGATCACAAATTTTTGAACGATATCGATTATTTCCAGAATGGCACCCCGCCTTCCTCGGAAAATATCGCCCGCTACGTGGCCGAAGGCCTCACCGCCCGCCTGTCAATGCCTGAGGTCACGGTATCCCGTGTGACTGCCTGGGAGTCGGATAACGCGGCGGCCACCTACTTCCCCTCCTGAGACGGTTCCGTAATAAGCTCAATATCTGCGTTATGCTTCAGCCCTCGTCACTACAGCGTACCGTAAGTACGCTTCATTCCTCGGGCTTCGCAAGCCTTGATCTTGAACTCATTACGAAACCGTCTGGCTTGTTTGCTAAAAATCCAATCTGCTCGTCAGAATCGGGGCTTCAAAAGGAATGAAAAATAGGGGAAAAATTCTCACCTATATTTTTTTGATCAGAGCGGAGCGGCTGATCCTCGCCGCAATCGGATGCTGTCTGAGACCCTTAGGGATCGTTTTGAATAAACAGCATCATCCCGCTATTGCTGGTTTCTGGTAGGCCTCAAATTTAGGCCTAGGACGTTAGGTTAATCTTTTCCTGTTCATTCATTACGCGCCCTTGGCGTCGAGTTCATCCGATTGCGGTGAGGATTAGCCGCGCAGCGGGTTGGCTTCGAATGTCGTCCGATCGCTAAATAGGGAACCATAGATCGCACCAGGAAGGGGGCGGATCGTTGAGCGCTAGTGCGGACCGATTTTCTAATTGCCCCTATTGGCATTGCATGCCAGCCAAACCCGATCGTCCCGTTTTCAGGTAGAAAATCTACTCTCAGGCAGACGGATTCAGCGCCTTCCAGCGCGCCACGAGCTCATCGCGCGTCACGATGGCCGTCACGTTCGACACATGCCGGCGGATGTTGTCCAGTCCCCCCTCCTGGCGATCCACCAGGATGACCGCCTGAACCACCTCCACGCCCTCGCTGCGCGCCCGCTCGATGGCTTTGATCGTGGAGCCGCCCGTGGTGGCGACATCATCGATAATGGCCACCCGATCGCCCGGTGCGATGTCGCCTTCAATCCACTTGACGATGCCGTGATCCTTCTGTTCCTTGCGGATCGAGAACGCCTGCAGCGGCCGCGCCTGAAGCTCGGAGGCAAAAGCGGTTGCCACGGCGATCGGATCCGCCCCGAAGGTCAAACCGCCGACCCCTTTCAATTCCGGGGCCACCAGCGTTTCGAGCACCAGGTGCCCGATCAAAAACATGCCGCGCGGACTCAAGCTGGTGGGCTTGCAATTGACGTAGAACGAGCTCATCTGTCCGGAAACCAGCTTGAACACCGGTTCGGCGCTGTATTGAAAGGATTTGGCGCATAGCAGATCGATCAGTTCGGCTTTGGGTGTCAACGCGTTCATGGGCTTGCTTTCCATAAAGAAAGGTGGATGTTGGCAAGGGGCGCGATCCCCGGTTGTGTTGATTTAAAACGCCTCTTGGCTTATAAAAAAAGTGAATTCGTAAAGTGTCGAAAAAGGCCGGCCTCGGAAAAAGCCATGTTTCCGAAGGTCTCGGAAACCGTTCGAGATACGGCCTCGCGAAGCCCGAGGAATGAAGCGTACTCGAGGTACGCTGACGGACGAGGGCTGAAGCGTAACGCCGATATCGGACTATTTACGAGACCGTTAAAAAAAAAGCCTCCACCAAATGGGAAGAAGCCTGATTCATGGGTTTCAGTGGAGGCTTGAGCAAGGAAAACCGGAGGCGGCACTCCCTGAACTCGGGGGCAATTTAGCAGCTAATCCTTTGCGGGTCAATCGATGCGCCTGTGGAAACAAACGTGGTACAAGGGTTGAAACGGATCATGGCCCATCATCGCATTGCGGCACCCATCAAAGGCCAATTCGCGGCGACCCAACCAACCGCGAACTGCGTTGCCTCCCGCCTGGCCGGCGGATGTCATCGCCATCGGGGCAACCACGATTCCGTCCCGAGGATACCGACATCGGCATGATCGAACCCAGCGCCAAGGCGGCGATTATCCGCTTGTTTCACGTCTATCGGCACTACCACGCCCAAAACGCCCTAGACGATCTTACCTTGGACATCTATCGCAACGAATTTCTGTTCGTTACCGGACCCAGCGGAGCCGGCAAGACCACCTTGCTGAAACTGCTCTATCGGGGCGAGATCGCCTCCGAGGGACAGGTTCTGGTGGACGGCATCAACATCTCCCGGATGGCCCGCAATCGCATTCACCTCCTGCGCCGCAAATTTGGCATTGTCTTTCAAGACTACAAATTGATCCCGACCCGCACGGTCTATGAAAATGTGGCCCTAGTTCTCGAGGCGGCCGGCCGCAACGCGCGCTACGTCCGCAAAAAAACCCACAGCGTGCTGCGCACCGTGGGGATGGAAAACCGCATGAACGCATTGCCCCCGGCCCTTTCCGGCGGCGAGCAGCAACGCGTGGCCGTGGCCCGGGCGGTGGTGGGCGATCCCACCATCATATTGGCCGACGAGCCCACCGGCAGCCTGGACGCCAAATCGGCCAGCCTGATCATGGAGCTGCTCAAGACGTTCCACACCCGGGGGGCCACCGTGGTCGTGGCCACCCATGACCGGGAGCTGATCCGCAGCATACCGGCGCGCATCATTTATCTGAACCAGGGCCAGATTACCGTGGCGCCCACGATTTAGGACCGGACCGGTACCCGGAGAAACGCTCATGCTATCGCTGCACTTCAAACGCGCCCTGCAGGACATTCGCCACAACCGCCTGCTCAATGCCGTCACGATCACCACGATCGCCCTTTCGATTTTGATCGTCAGCGCCGCCATTCTGTTTTTTGTCAACACAACTGATATGCTGGAGGCTTGGCGCCGCGGCATTCGCATCATGGTCTACCTCGAGGACGGCCTGGACCAGACCCGGCATCAGGCCATCGCCACTCGCCTGGAAGGCCTCTACGGGGTGCAGGAAGCCCGTTTCATCTCCAAACAAACGGCGCTCGAACGTTTGCACGACCAGATGCCGCGCCAGTCCGCGATCCTGGAAGGGCTGGGGCAAAATCCGCTGCCGGATGCCTTCGAAGTCCAGATGATTCCCACGGCGCGCA
Source organism: Desulfobacterales bacterium (assembly GCA_050114115.1). Taxonomy (GTDB): domain Bacteria; phylum Desulfobacterota; class Desulfobacteria; order Desulfobacterales; family UBA5852; genus JABZFP01. The sequence goes on from JASFTA010000002.1 coordinate 11,827, forward strand.
CCTGGGAGAAGGCCGAGGATCTCGCGCGGCGTCTGGAGGCCATCGACGGGGTGGCCGATGTGGAATACGGTCAGCGCTGGGTGGAGCGTTTCATCACGCTGTTTAATCTTTTCCGGCTGACCAGCTATGCCATGGGAGGCCTCTTTTTCATCGCCTCGCTATTTATCGTTGGAAATACGGTGCGGCTGATTTTATACACGCGCCGCGAGGAAGTTGAAATCATGCGCCTGGTGGGGGCCACCGAACGTTTCATCCTGGCGCCGTTTTATTTCCAGAGCATGATTCAGGGCACGCTGGGGGGGATCGCCGGCCTGGCAGTCCTGCTGATCATGTTTATATTGCTCCAATCTAAAATCCAGGCCGTTGCGGTGGGCGGAACGGTGGCGCTGCGCTTTCTATCGCCCGGGTTGATGGTGGCGATCGTCGCTGGCAGCGCTTTGGTGGGCTGGTTGGGATGTCATATATCGCTCAAACAATATTTAAAGGCCTGATGGCCAGCGTGCTGGGCGCGCTGTTCCTGCTGGCGTCGCCGGAGTCGGTTATGGCCGCCGAACGTGAGGCCGTGGTGCGTGTGGAGCGGCTCAATTTACGCTCTCGGCCCACGGTAGACGCGGCCCCCCTGCTCCAGTTGCGCAAGGGTGACCGCCTGATCGTGCTCGAGACATCGCCAAGATGGCTCAAAGTCGATTTCGACGACATGGTCGGCTATGTTCGCAATCATCCGCGCTATATCGACACCACCCTGGCCCTGGATCGGACCAAATCCGAAAAACAGGCCCTGAACCAGGCGCTGGAAGACCACCGTCAGTACCTGAAAGATATGGCCGGGCAAGAGAAAAAACTGGTGGAACGTTTGGAAACCCTGGCCCGGGCCATCAACCGCAACCGTCAACAGGTGGCCGCCCTCAAGACAGAGTTGACGGCCTTGGATCACAAAATCGCCCGGGCCGCGGACGAAAGTCGCTTGTTGGACGCGCGCATCGCGCGCAACACCGCGGATGTCTCCCGACGGCTGGTGGCCCTCTATAAGCTCAATCGACTGGGAACGGCCAACCTGCTGGCGTCGGCCGGCTCAGTCAATGAGATGGTCCAGCGGCGCAATGCCCTGGAGTTCATTCTGACCGCCGACGACAAGCAGCGCCGGCAGCTCACGACTGATCTGGACCGCTGGAGTAGCCTGCGCCGGGAACTGGAAGCGCACCGGTCCGACCAGCGCAAGCTTGAAAAAATGCGGCGGGAAAACCTCGACCGCCTACACCACGAAAAGGTCCAGCGAGAACTGCTGTTGCAAGACACACGCACTATTCAGGCTTTAAAACAGGCCGCGCTGGTCGCGCTGCAAACCTCCGCCCGTGAACTTGACGAGACCATCAAAACCCTGAGCCGCAGCAGTGTCGTCGATCCGGCCCGGGCCAAGGCGGCGCCGGGTTCTTTCGGGCGGCTCAAGGGGTTGCTTAAAAAACCGGTAAGAGGTAAAATTATTAACTTTTTTGGACCTTTTCAAAATACGCGCTACAATGTGACCAACTATCGTAGCGGTGTCGATTTCAGTTCCGATCGCGGTGAGCCGATTAAATCCGTATCGGAGGGACGCGTAATTTATGCGGATTGGTTCAAAAGCTACGGCAACATGATGATTATCGACCACGGCCACAGTTATTGCACCCTTTACGCGCACCTCGAAGAAATGTTCAAACAGAAGGGGGATGCGGTGACGAGCGGTGAAGTCATTGCAACGGTGGGCGAATCCGGTGCGCTGACCGGATCCGGGCTGTATTTTGAAGTACGGCACCGCGGCAAACCCGAAGATCCGCAATTGTGGTTGATCGATGATTGAAGACGGCTCGCAATATCATGCTTCCGACGGTTTCGTGAAAAGTTCGCCGGACGGCTTGCGATCCCCGCGGAATGCGGCATACACAATTAGGCCGCAATGACGAGGGGCGAAGCGTAACGCCGCTATCGGGCTTTTCACGAAACCGTCAGGAATAAAAGGAGACACTGATGAGATTAAAACCCAAGGGCAGGACCAAGATCTGGGTCATCCTGGCCCTGGCGGCCGTTGTCTGGACGGCCGGCAGCGCGGTCCTGGGGGCCACCGGAAGCGATGAAACCTACCAAGGCCTGAAACTGTTTACGGATGTCCTCGAAATCGTCACCCAGAAATACGTCGATGAGGTGGACACGGGTGATTTGATCCAGAAGGCCATCCAGGGCATGGTCCACAGCCTGGATCCGCACTCTTCCCTGCTGCCACCGGAAGCGTTCGAAGATTTGCGCATCGATACCAAAGGGAACTTCACCGGCATCGGCATCCATATCACCCTGCGCAATGGTTTCGTGACGGTCATCTCGCCGATCGAGGGCACCCCGGCCTTCAAGGCCGGCATCCAGGCTCAGGATCGCATCGTGATGGTCGACGACAAACGGGTCGAAGATCTGCGCCAGGCCGTCTCGCTGATGCGAGGCCCCAAGGGTACGCCGGTCAAGGTGACGGTTCTGCGGCAGGGTCAGCAGGAACCTCTGGAGTTCAGCCTGGTGCGCGATCTGATCCCGGTCAGGAGCATCAAAGCCCACATCCTCAAACCGGGCTTCGGCTATATCTGGATCACGAACTTCACCGGCAACACCACGACGGATTTCCTGGAAGCGCTCGAAAAACTCGAAGCGCAGAGCGAACCTCTGCAGGGATTGATCCTGGATCTGCGCAACAACGGCGGCGGACTGCTGGAAGAGTCTCTTGAAATTTCAGATATTTTTATCGAGGACGGCGACATTCTTTCGATCAAGGGCCGCAATCCGGCCAACACAAGGGTTTTCAGCGCCTCTCCTGGCAAGGTCGCGCGAACCTATCCGATCGTCACCCTGATCAACGGCGGCAGTGCCAGCGCATCCGAGATCGTGGCCGGCGCCCTGCAAGATCACAAGCGCGCCCTGATTCTGGGCACCACCTCTTTTGGCAAGGGGTCGGTCCAGACGGTCGAATCCCTGCGGGAAGGCTACGGACTCAAGCTGACCATCGCCCGTTACTACACGCCCAATGGCCGCTCGATTCAGGCCAAAGGCATCGAGCCGGACATCATCGTGCCCTACAAACCGCTGGAGGAGCCGGACGACACCAATGGTGACGATGGTTTCCTCAAGGAAAAGGATCTCCGCAACCACCTGGACGCCGGGGATAAAACGGAAAAGAAGAAAGAACAGTCCGGCATCGACGATGTCGAATTTCGGGTCAACCCGTTGGAGCTCGAAAACCTTAAACGGGACAATCAGATCATGCGGGCGCTGGATATCCTCGTGTCTTATAACCTGTTCAGTGGACTGCGCAATTAGCCCGGAAAGGTTGCGCGCATGGAGCGGTGACGGCCCGCCACCGCTCCATGCGTTTGAACCATGAGCACCCGCCCCAAAAAAAAGAAACCCGCCCCGCGGCGTCGGCAACGCAAAAAAACAAGCCGGCCCTCCTCGCGCACCACGCTGCTCAAGATCGGCATCGCCTTGACCCTTTTGGTCGGCGTCGTGTGCGGGGCGGGCGCGCTGATGTGGTATTACTTCCCGCCTGAGGCCGCGGCGCCGGCAAAAGTAGCTGCCCCGGCCGCTCCCAAAATCCGACCGCGCCCCCCCAAGGCCGCTAAAACCCAGCCCCCACCGGCCAAACCGGTCTATGAGATCTTTCCCCCCAAAGCGGTCGCCCGTCGGAAACCGCCGCCTAAACCCGATCCTACGCCCGCAAAGGGCCGGCCCCGGGTGGCCATCATTATCGACGACATCGGCTACGATCGGCAACTGGTCAAGCAGTTCCTGGCGCTCGACATACCCCTGACGTTCGCGGTGCTGCCGCAAAGCCCCTTCCGCCAGAGCATCCTCAAGGCCATCCGCAACCGGGGGCATGAAATCATGCTGCACCAGCCCATGGAGCCGGAAGAATACCCGCAGGTCAACCCGGGACCCGGCGCCCTGCTGGCATCCATGTCGCCGGACGAGCTGATCGCCCAGCTCAACCGTAATCTGGATGCCCTGCCCGGCGTCAAGGGCATCAACAATCACATGGGCTCACGGCTGACAGCCGAATCCACGCGCATGTACCAGGTGTTCTCGGTATTGAAGGAGCGCCGTCTCTTTTTTGTCGACAGCCGTTCCACCGTGGCCACCGTCTGCCGTCCGTCGGCCCGATTGTTCCAGGTGCCGTTTGCCGAGCGCGATATCTTCCTTGACCACCACCAGGAGGCCGGCTTTGTCCGCCAGCAGTTCAAGGAACTCATGCGGGAAGCGGACAAGCACGGTCAGGCCGTGGCCATCGGCCATCCCTATCCGGTAACCGTCGAAATCTTCCAGGAAGTCCTGCCTGCGCTCAGGAAACGCGTCACCCTGGTGTCGGCCTCGGAGCTCGTTCGCGTCGAAAGCTGACGGGTCGACCTTCCCGGATTCGCCACCGAGTTAGCGGTCTAAAGAACGACGCCGGGTTAGGTCGTTATCAGCGGTGCTTGGGATCGGTCATTCCCTCGTCCTCCAGGGTCAGATGGTGGGAGCGCCAGATGTTGTTGTCGTTGGCATACTCGGCCACATTCATCTCGGTGAGAACTGCAAATGTCTGCGCGTCTTCATGCGCCCGATCGTTGTCGCCCATTTTGGCAAACAGACTCGAGCGACTGTAATAGGCCGCCCCGTATTCCGGATCGAGGGCAATCGCCTGGTTGAAATCATCAAGGGCTGAATCCAGGTCGCCCTTCTTGTCGCGAATCAGTCCCCGCAAATGATATGGGCGCGCCCGTTTGGGGTGCAGCCCGATCGCCCGGTTGCAATCCGACAGCGCGGTTTCCAGGTTCCCGAGACGCATATGCGCCGCTCCCCGGCTGACCCAAGCCATGGCGTCATCGGGGTCGGTGACGATCATTTCGGTAAAAAGCCCGACACTCTCTGCAAAATCGCGGTTCACGAATGCCTTCACGGCCTGGTCGAAAATCACTTTGTTTTTTATCTGTTCGGCCATAATGCACCTCCCAGCGCGGTCAACAATGGATGAATTTGAATCTTAACCGGCGGATGGCGGGGCAGACCGGGAATGGAGTGGCAGAGCGCTGCGGCAGGAATCGATCACACCGTCCGTCGGACAGATTCTGAAAGTAGCCACAGGGGTTGAAAAGTCAAACGCCGACCCCGGGGTCGAAAGATGCCTTTTCTGGATGGACACTAGCGGTGCGCAACGGTCAGAAAAGCCTCTTCCATCGCCTCGCGCAGCGCGGCAATCTCCTGCCACCACTTGGCCAGGCGTTCGGGACCTCTCGGGATGTCGCGGGTCAGCACTCTCCGCTGGGCCGGACAGATATACCAGGTGCAGACCCAGGGACGCTTGCCGCGCGGCAGCGTGCAACCGTTTGAGGCCAGATAAAGGCAGCGCTCCCGCCGGTTGCCTCGCAGCTGGGCCGGCGGCGGAGACTGCCCGCTCAGGTGAATGACGAGCAGATCCTTGAAATCCAGCCACACCCGGGCGTCCAGGCAGCAGGGTCGTCGACAGCGCCCGCAGCTGGCCTCGGCCAGCGCGTCGAACAGGTCGCCGGCCAAATCATAGCAGTGAACAATGCGGCTGGCCATGGCCCGGGCAGGGTCCAGACCCGCCCCCGCGGCGGCAATGGTCATCTCCAGGCTCAACCGGCATTCCCGCCAGGCAGCGGCCGAAGACCAGGGGATTTCACCCTCCGGATGATCGGCCTCCCCGACGTGCGGCAGGGCAGCGAACCGAGCCCCTCTATTTTCCCCCGACACGGCTTGCATGCTTCCCCCATATCACATCAGCGTTTATCGCTGTTGCCCAAAATGAGTTCCGAAAGACATCGGTATCGGTATCGAACCGTATAATTCCTGTTAAGAAAGCGGTGGATTGAGCCCCAGGCAAGGCCGCAGCTCGCTGGGGTCCCGCAGGCGTAACTGACGCTACGTCGAGGGAAACCCCAAGGGCGAGAACGCCGCATGGGGCTCAATCCCGGCCCCTGGATGCGGGAAT
>JASFTA010000003.1:0-17227 GCA_050114115.1 Desulfobacterales bacterium
CCACGAGATGCAGGCGTCGGTAATGGAAACGCCATAACGCATGGTCACAAGGTCTCCGGTGTTTTTCTGCTGGCCCTCGTGAAGATGACTCTCCAGCATAAGGCCGATGATGGCGTCCGTGCCGTCGATTCGCTGTTTAACGGTATCTTTCCAGGCCACCGCCTGTTCTTCGTGACGTTTGTGCGAATTGGCGTGGGAGCAATCGACCATGAGGGCTTCCGGAAGGTTTTTGGCGCGCAGCAGACCCACGGCTTCGCGAATGCTGACCGAGTCGTAGTTGGGGCGCTCACCGCCACGCAGCACGACATGAGCATAAGGGTTACCGGTGGTGGTAACGATGCTGGTGTGACCCTGGGGGTCGATGCCCAAGAAACTTTGCGACGAACCGGCAGCAATCATGGCATTGACGGCGTTGGTTAAACTGCCGTCCGTGCAGTTTTTAAATCCCACCGGCATAGAGAGGCCACTGGCCATTTCACGATGGGTTTGCGACTCGGTCGTGCGGGCACCGATGGCGGTCCAGCAAACCAGACCGGCGATATACTGGGGGGTAATCGGATCGAGCAGTTCGGTCGCCGTGGGCAGGCCCATGGCCGTAATCTGCATTAGAAGCGCGCGCGCGCGTCGCAATCCCTGGGACATGTCACAGGAGCCGTCAAGGTTCGGATCGTTGATCAGGCCCTTCCATCCGACGGTGGTGCGGGGTTTCTCAAAATAGACCCGCATGACCAGCAGCATGGTATCCTCGACTTCCTGGCTCAACTGCTTCAGACGTTCCGCGTACTCGAGGGCCGCCTTTTCGTCATGGATCGAGCAGGGTCCGGTAACAATCAGCAGACGCGGATCCTTCTTGTCGATAATATTCTGAATTGCCTGGCGTCCCTGAACGACCGTCCTGGCGGATTCCGCGGTAACCGGTAATTCCTCCTTCAAGACAGCCGGGGCCACGAGGGGGATGAACTCCTTAACGCGTACATCATAGGTCTTCATGGTTTGCTCCTGTGAACCAATCGGTCTGGTTTAGTTAGAACCTCTGTAAAGAAAAGACAGCCGAATCGATGCCAGCGCATCGGGCGGGGTCCATTCTCATCCCCGGACGATGATAATGCAAGCAAATTTAGAAAGGTCAATCCAATGAATGTTGTTTTTCTTTCGCCGCATTTTCCGCTTCATTATTATCATTTTTGTCGACAACTCAAGGCGGCCGGCGCCCATGTGCTGGGTATCGCCGATGCCCCTCACGAAAACCTGACCGATGATCTGCGCGCGGCGCTGACCGAATATTACCGGGTGGCGGACCTTGCCGATTATGACGCCCTGGTGCGGGCCTGCGGGTATTTCACGCACCGCTATGGCAAGATCGATCGTTTCGAGTCCCTGAACGAATACTGGCTGGGCGCCGAAGCCCGGATTCGCGACGATTTCAATATCTTCGGTGTGCGTGGCCGTAACATCGATACCATCCGGCGCAAGTCGCAGATGAAGGCGCGCTTCCAGCAGGCCGGCATCCCGGTTGCCCGGGGAAGGGTGGTGGCGAATGTGGATGAAGCCCAGGAGCTGATTGCTGCGACCGGTTATCCGGTGGTGGCCAAGCCCGATGCCGGGGTCGGGGCGATTGACACCTTCCGGCTGGATAATGACGAGGACCTGACATCATTTTTCCAGAACAAGCCGGATGGGGACTACATTATGGAAGCTTTCGTTGACGGCCGGATCTATTCCTTCGACGGTCTGGCCGACCGCGACGGCAACCTGTTATTCCACACGGCCCATACCTTCAGCCAGGGCATCATGGAAACGGTCAACCAGGGGCGGCATATCAGCTACCATTCCCTGCGCGATATTCCCCCGGTACTGGCGGATCTCGGCCGCCGCTGCGTGGAAGCCTTCGAGGTCCGGGAAAGGTTTTTCCACATCGAATTTTTCCGGACGGCCCCCGAAACCTATGTTGGCCTGGAAGTCAACATGCGCCCCCCCGGCGGTTTTACCACCGACATGTTCAACTACGCCTGCGACATCGATATTTATCGCGTCTGGGCTCAGCTGGTGGTTAACGGACACGCGGCCTTGGATTACCAGCGCCGCTATCACTGCGGTTATGCCAGTCGTAAGAACAGTATCGACTATGTGAACGATCACGAGGCCGTCATGTCCAAGTATGGACACCTGATGGTCAAAATCGCCGCCGTACCGGGCGTTTTCAGCAGTGCCTTAGGGGATATTGGCTATATCTTCAGGACGCCGGACGAAGATCAGGTCGAGGCGATTGTCCACTTCATTCATACAACCCGCCAGCCATAGGACAGCTCATGCAGGTTGAGGAACATCGATGGCACAGTCCCAGCCTGGGACGCGAGATGGCCCTCAGGGTTTACGGCCACTGGGGCCAGCCCTACGTGGTCTTTCCCTGTTCGCGGGGCCGCTATTTCGATTACGAAGGCATGGGCATGATTAGCGCCATCAGCGACCATATCGACCGTGGACAGATCAAGCTTTTCTGTATCGACAGTGTGGACGAGGACAGTTGGTACAATTTCCGTGTTTCTCCGGCGGAACGCAATGCCGCTCACGAGGCCTATGATCGTTACGTGGTGGCCGAAGTCGTGCCTTTCATTCGCGATCACTGCCGGTCGCCCGGTTTGCGGGTCATGACCAACGGCTGCAGCATGGGCGCTTACCATGCCGTAAACTTCTTCTTCAAGCATCCGGATGTGTTAGCGGGCGTCATCGCTTTGAGCGGTCTTTACCGCCTGGACCGTTCCGAGTTTGGCCTCACGGCGGCCGATATGCCCGCCGTCTATTTTAACTCCCCCCTAAACTATCTGAACGGTCTGGCGGACGACTGGTATCTGGCGTGCTACCGCAACCGCCGTATCATCGTCTGCGCGGGACAGGGCGCCTGGGAAGAGGGGGCACTGGAAGACACCCGGGCGCTAGCGGCGATTTGCCGTGACAAGGCGATCCCCGGATGGTTCGATTTCTGGGGTCCGGACGTGAATCACGATTGGCCCTGGTGGTACCGCCAAATGAACTATTTCCTGGACCATCTCAATGGCAGCTGAACAGGCGTCCATAATGGGTGCCGGGTGGTTTTCAAAATCGCAAAACGAAAAGGGTTTGCCTGCCGGTTGACGCTCAACGTGCGAGCGCGCTATAAACCGCCGGATCTTGTTCGTAGGCATATCGGTTAATCGAAAAAAGGAAGGGGATCGAATGTTTGATATCGTCAAACAGTTTTTTAGTCCCGCCACCAGGGATGCGGCAAATGAGCACTCAGGCGACTCAGGACACGACGTGCAGGTGGCTGTTTGTGCCCTCTTCGTTGAAATGGCCCGGATCGATGAGTCCTTCACGGCGGATGAAATGGCGGCGATTATAAAGATCCTCAAAGATAAGTACGGATTGTCCGACGAAAACGCCAAAGCCATGATCGCCGCAGCCGAAACCCAACTCGAGGAGAGTGTGGATTACTGGCAGTTTGCGCGGCTGATCAACGAACACTACACACCGGGAGAAAAGGCCGCCATTATTGAAATGCTGTGGCGTGTCGTCTATCTGGACGGCAATCTGGATAAACATGAAGATTATTTGATGCACAAACTGGCCAAGCTGTTGCGCCTGGATCATCAGCAGTTGATCGCGGCCAAAAAGAAAGTTCTGCACGACCGGTCGGAATAGGGGAATGACCGCCCCTGCCGCGCCGATCCCAGTCATCGTCCGGCATTGATGACGGTGCCCTGCCAATCACTTGGAAATGCCAGCGCGGCCGCCTGGCCGGTGAACGACCAATGGCTTCAAGCAGCCACCAAAGATGCCCTCGGGGTTCAGCAGCCTGTTAGGTTGTAACCCATCATTCCCCCCCAAACAACTCCTATTGAACCGGACGCTTTCTGGTCCAATCATCAAAGATAAGAATAAACCACTTAAATGTTGTCGGCCATCCTGGAACTGCCTGAAAAATTTGTAAGGATGTAGAATGAATCGTTTCAAAAGAATGTCGTTTTTAATCCTTCTGCCCTTGTCGGTCATGCTGCTGACCGCTTGCTCCGGAAAGCACTGGCGCGGCTGGGAAGGTCGGTTGACCAAAACGGACAACCGTGTCGTTCTGAACAACGACGGACCTCACGCCGGGATTTGGCAGACCGGCGATATCGCCATTCACTACCGTTACGTGTGGGAGAGCGAGCGGCTGATGATACAAGGGCAGGTCAAACGGCAGGCGCGCATTCGGTATTTTCACCGTCTCCATGCATGGGTGTGGATCCATTTTCTGGACAGCGACGGCTATGTACTGGCGTCGCGGCGTCTCTGGGCCCAGAATGGGTCAGATGTCTATGGTCAGATCCGATATAGCTTCAACCAAAACTGGCTTCTGCCGCCGGGCAGTCGGGCGGTAGGATTCAGCTATAGCGGCCGTGCGCGCGAGCGAGGCGTGTGGTGGGATTTCTGGCGACTGCCCTGAAGCCGGGGATCGAATGGCGTCAATCTTGTGGCGAGCGCATGAAGTCAGCGTATCTAATGGGTGTCGGCCGCAATCGGGGCACTGCTCTTCTGCAAGGGATTTTTCCCCGTGATGTCCGCATAGAAGCGGCGTATGGCGAGCATGTCGCGATCGAGATCGCCACTGGGTTCGATACTCGGGCCAAACCCCCCCACCTTATGGCGGTAGTCCAGAAACCCCAGGACAATCGGTACCCTTGCACCGCGGGCAATATAGTAAAAGCCGGTCTTCCAGTGGATGACTTTTTTGCGGGTGCCCGAGGGCGGCACCACCAAGACCATTTGTTCACACCGCTGAAAAGCCGCAATCGATTGCGACACGACATTGGTGCTTTTAAGACGGTTGATCGGGATGGCCCCCAACCACTTCAATAGCGAGCCCAGGGGCCAGAAGAACCAGTCCGCCTTCATCATCATTTGCGGTTCAAGCCGGTAGATGAAGGCCAGGCAAACAGTGTACAAAAAATCCCAGTTCGAGGTGTGTGGGGCGGCGATGATCACATATCTGGAAAGCGCGGGTTTACTCCCCTGTGTTTTCCAGCCGGAACACCTGTAGATCATGAATGCCAGCCAGCGCAGCACCGGTCGCATCAATCGGTTTCGATAAACCGTAGTGGCCATGTTCGCTTCCTTATCCTCGCAGATGATACAGGAAATGTAATCTTTTAGTTGATTTAACGAAACCATTCAAAGCCCTTTTACATTTGTTTTACATTGGACCGCCGAGGGCATTCGTTACCATCAGATTTCTTGGCGATTCATGCTCATGTTCGTCATCCTGCCGCGGTTCCTCAGCGGATCCGTCAGCTCCGGACTTGCCAATCAGCTATACGGTCTTATCCTGCAGCAGTAAATTCCGACCCCGGTCCTGCCCGAAAGGGTGAAACCCATTCGCGGCGGCATTTTCGATGAGGGGTTTGGGTTGCATCTATTTTTTCTGGAGGTTGTTCCCATGTCCGAACTTCCCACACCGTCCGCTGAAACGCATGCTCATGAAACCATCAAGCTGCATATCACGGATCCCGATCTGAATTTCGAAAAAGCCTCCGACCTGAGCAGAATCCGGGCGCGCGAAATCAACAAGGACGCCATGATGCTGGCCTGGTTTAACCGCCGCAGCGGTGAGGGGTTTCCCGATTATGATTGCGGCACAGGCGACAAGCCGCCCTGGCAGGTGTTTGCCGATGCCCGGGGCGGCAACCTGACCATCGATGTCAACGATGGCGAATTTATCTTCGTCTATCTTAAATTTTGATCGCCGCCGGCGTTGACGATGAGCTTTATTGAGCCGGAGTGACGCCACCACTATCTAGGCATAATGTTTCTCATTATTCCCCCATTAATCATTGAATCACCCAATTTCCTGAAACGCTTTTCAGTATGCACGCAATCGGTTTAGCGGACAGACCGCAAATGCCCGGCTTCACGGCAGTGAAAACAGGCCATGGTGCTGTAGGCTGATCTCGGCACCTTTTTTGCTTTAAACTTTGGCCATTTGGATCAAATCCGAATTTTGGGATACGCACACAGGGAGTATTGCGATGCCATTTCCTCTTGGACACTCCGCCATCGGACTGGCGACCTACCATACCATCGATACCTCGCCACGCGGCAGTTCGCGCTGGAAGGTGCTGGCCTTCATCGTGGTTCTGGCCAATTTGCCGGATGTGGATACCATTGCGGGGTTAGTGTTGGCTGGCAACGGCGATCTGTATCACCGCGGCCCCACCCACAGCCTCGTGTTTGCCTTCCTGGCCGGCTATCTGGCTTCCCACGCCTGGCGGCTTGGCCGCTTCATCCCGCGCCTGCGTTTCAGCCTTTGTTTTCTGATCATTGCTTCGCATGTCATTGCCGACATGACGCTTACGGAATCGCCGGTTTCGCTGCTATGGCCTTTCGAGGTGCACTGGTCGGCCGGCAACAGCGGCTGGGGCCGTGTCATTCAGTCGGCTATTTTTAGTAGTTTTCAAGATGTCGGCATTCTCTTGGTGTCCATGGCCTACATCTTTGTTCTCAAAATGGTCCGCAGATGGCTGCCGGAATTCCGGGTACCGGCATTGGCCCGGCGACGTATCCGCTGAACACCGCAATTGCCGGCCCCGGGGGCATCGCTTTCGCTTTGATGACCACCGCACAAGGATTGCGGTGACCGGTTTGTGGCCGTGTAACGCCTCGGCGGGGTTTCCGCGGCGAGGGATTTACGCCCTGAACGCGTATCCTTGGCAGGCTGCCCAAGCGAGGTGATATGCCAACGGGATTGACAGTTAGACCCAAATTCAATACAGAGCACCTGTCCCGGTACATTAGCGTTGCCTGGTGAATTCTCTGGCACTGATTCGAAACGGTTCCCGATTGTCCCCATGACCAATCGCCTTATTTCGATCCTGTTTATTTCCTTTGTCGCCTTTAGCTCCGCTTTTTTTTTGTCCTGGCGCTGATCATCTGGCTGTGCACCTTGTGGTTTGACCGCCGCCTGGTCATTCTGCACATGTTCACTTCCTGGTGGGCCTGTCTGTATCTCTGGATCATGCCGGCCTGGAAACTGCGCCTGGCCGGACGGGCAAACCTCAAGCCCCGGGGCCAGTACATCATCGTTTCCAATCACCAGTCGCAGTTGGACATCCTGGTGGCTTTTCGGCTTTTCTTCCCCTTCAAATGGGTCTCCAAGGCGGAAGTTTTCCGTCTGCCCTTCATCGGCTGGAACATGTATCTCAATCGCTATATTCGACTGAAGCGCGGCGACAAGGAGAGTATCCACAAGATGATGCTGGCTTGCGAAAAAGCGCTCGCCGACGGCTGCTCGCTCTATTTTTTCCCCGAGGGTACGCGTTCGCCAACCGGTAAGTTGAAGCCCTTCAAGCCCGGCGCCTTTATCCTGGCCCAGAAGATGCGGGTGCCGATTCTGCCCGTGGTCATCGACGGTACCCGTGCGGCCTTGCCCAAGTACAGCTTGAATTTCCATGGTCGCCACCATCTGCAAATCAAGGTTCTGGAAGCGATCCCTTTTTCAGCCTTTGCGCATTTGACCACCGATCAGATTTCTGAAATGGTACGCGCTAAATTTGCGGCCCAATTGGGGCAGACACCGCCCGCCGCCGGATCGCCGTCGTTGCCCTGACAATTTTACATCAAACCTGATAAGGATGGGATCCCCGTGACATCCGCTAGCGATTCGGCCGCCCTTGCCATCCTGCAATCTGTTTTCGGTTACGATCAATTCCGGGAAAACCAGCTTGCCATCATCCAGCATCTTGTTACCGGAAAGGATGCCTTCGTGCTGATGCCCACCGGCAGCGGCAAATCCCTTTGCTACCAGATTCCGGGCATGATCCGTGACGGCGTTGCCCTGGTCATCTCCCCCCTGATCGCCCTGATGCAGGATCAAGTGGCGGCCCTGCGCACCAACGGCGTCCGGGCCGCTTTTTTGAACTCCAGTCTCGAGCCGGCGGACGCCCAAGGGGTGATTGCCGAAGCCACCGCCGGCCGGCTGGATTTGTTGTATGTGGCGCCGGAGCGCCTGGCGACCGAGGGCTTCCAACGCTTTCTGGGTCAACTGCCGATCGCGCTGTTTGCAATCGACGAAGCCCACTGTGTTTCCCAATGGGGCCATGATTTCCGACCCGAATACCTGCAGATCACGGCGGTCACCCGCCGCCATCCGGGGGTTCCCCGGGTGGCCTTGACCGCAACGGCCGATACCCAGACCCGTCGCGATATAGTGGAGCGCCTCGACCTGGCCGGCGCCCGGCGCTTTATTTCCAGTTTCGATCGGCCCAATATCCGCTACCGCGTGCAGCTAAAACAACGCGATCGCGCGCAGCTGGTGCGCTTTATTCGCAACGAACACCCGGGGGCCTCCGGCATCGTCTATGTGCGCACCCGCAAACGTGCCGACGCCATTGCCCACTATCTTCAAGAACAGGGCCTCACGGCCCGGCCCTATCATGCCGGTCTAGATCCGGCGGTGCGCAGGCAGCACCAGCAAAGCTTTATCCGCGAAGATGGCGTGGTGATCGTGGCCACCATCGCATTCGGCATGGGGATCGACAAGCCGGACGTGCGGTTCGTGGCCCATCTCGATCTGCCGGCCAGTATGGAGGCCTATTATCAGGAAACCGGCCGGGCCGGTCGTGACGGCGAGCCGGCCGATGCCTGGATGGTATATTCCCTGGCGGACATGGTGGCCTTGCGTCGCCTGTTCGAGATGTCGGAGGGTGATGCCAACTTCAAGCGCATTCAGCAGCGCAAACTGGACAGCCTGCTGGGGTTCGGTGAAACCGTCGCCTGCCGGCGCCGGGTGTTATTGAACTATTTTGGTGAAAAGCGCGACACGGACTGTGGCAACTGCGACAATTGCCAGCAAGACGTTGCCACCTGGGACGGCACCCTGGCCGCCCAGAAGGCACTTTCCTGCGTCTACCGGACGGGGCAGCGTTTCGGGGCCTTGCATCTGGCCGACGTGCTGACCGGCAACGACACGAAGCGCGTTCAGCAATGGCGGCATGACAAGCTCAAAACCTTTGGTGTGGGGGCTGAGCTGACCAAAACCGAATGGCAGTCGGTCTACCGCCAACTGCTGGCCGCCGGGATGCTGGCGGTCGATCTGGGGAAGATCTCGGGTTTTCGGCTCACCGCCGAGAGCTGGCCGGTGCTCCGGGGAGAACGTACGGTGCCGTTGCGCCGTGATCCCCGGCCGCTTAAAAAGCCACCCAAGCCTTCCCGTCCGGTGGCCGTCAGCACTGATTGGAACACCGACGCCGAGCGGGACCTATGGGAAAAACTGCGTCAACTGCGGCTTGAAATCGCCCGCGCATCCGATCTGCCGCCCTATGCGGTTTTCCATGACAAGACCCTGCGCGAAATGGTGACGGCACGTCCGCGCAGCCGGGAGGATTTACTGCGGATCAACGGGATCGGGGAGACCAAGGCCGATCGCTATGGCGAAGTATTCCTGAAGGCGCTCAAGGCCTAAACGCCGCGCCGGTTTTATCCTTCGTCACTTACGCCATTAGGCACCGCTTGCGAGGTTCTCCATGGTAATTTATAAGTTTCATCCGATTGTGCTGGGAACCAAGATTTTCGACAAGGGAATGATGACCTATCAGCAAAATTATGGGCAGGAATACGTGATTCCCATCTATGCCTGGTATCTGGAAGGCGGTCCGGAAAAAATACGGGTGGATACGGGAGAGATGCATCCCATCCGCTCGGCGGAACGGGAAGCGGGCATTGGCGGCAATCGACCGCCCGACAATCGCCGACGGTCGTTTCCACAGCGTTGACCACCTCATCGTATCTCCGGCACTCTGCGCCAAGGCCGGACGAACGATGTCTGTTTGGTTGGGAACTTCTGCCGGGACTTGTTTGTCAGGGCTGGTTTTGATCACAGGTCTCAGGTGTCAGGCTTGGGGAGTATCGGTCGATCTCTACGACCGGAGGCGGCCCCTTTTTTGCTGTGTTCAATTCGGCCTGGACCGCCAGACCGATCGTTTCCATGACATAGGGTTTTTTGATATAGGCGCCGGCCCCCAGGCGTTGGGCTTGTCTGACCCTTGCCGATTCCGAGAAGCCGCTGGCAATGACGGCTTTTTGGGCCGGATGAATATCGATGATTTGGCGGTAGGTTTCCAAGCCGTCCATCCCTGGGGGCATGACCATGTCGAGCACGAGCAGATTTACCCGGTGCGTTTTGAGGTAATCGACGGCCGCCTCGCCGCTGGCGACGGTGGTTACCTGGTAGCCGAGACGACGAAGCATCGCGGTGGCGATCTCGCGTTGTTCCGGGATGTCATCCACCACCAAAATGGATTCGCCGTTTCCGCGATAATCTTCGATCGCGCGCGGCCGGATTTCGGGTTGGATCTGCTCGCGTGTGACCGGAAAGTACAGGGCCACGGTGGTACCAGCGCCGATCGTGCTGGAGATATCGATGTAGCCGAGATGATCCTTGACCGTCGCCCAGACCACGGACATGCCCAGGCCGGTGCCGCTGCGCCCCATGACTTTTTTGGTGTAGAAAGGCTCGAAGATTCGCTTCTGATCTTTTTCCGAAATGCCCAACCCGTTGTCCTGCACGGTCAGAACGACGTAATCACCTTCCGCCACTACATCGTAGCCTTTGATCGGCTGGTCGACATATTGGTTGGCCGTCGTAATCGTGATCATGCCGCCATCAGGCATGGCCTCGGCCGCATTGGATACCAGATTCATCAGGGTCTTGAATAGATGGACCGAGGAGCCCAGCACATTAAACAAATCGGCAGCGGGTTTGCATTCAACGACAACATTCGGATGATGGGCGATGAGCTTGGCATGCTCCGGTGAATCGAGGTAGGCGGACATGATGTCGTTGAATTTGGTGACTTCCCTGATGTCCACGCCGCGCCGCGCCATGGTGAGCAGATCCTGGACAATGGCCGCGGCCTTTTGACCGGATTCCTGGATGGTTTTTATGGGTTTGCGCAAGGGACTGTCAGTGGGCAGGTCCATCAGCAGCAATTCTGGAAATCCAACGATTCCGCTCAGGATATTATTGAGATCATGGGCCACCCCGCCGGCCAGCGTTCCGATGGCTTCCATTTTGCGAGCGCGTTCGAGCATGCCCTCCAGTCGTTTTTTTTCGTGGCGGGCCTGCCAGCGCTCGGTGATATCCCGGCCGCAGCCGCGCACGGCCACAGGCTGGCCATCGTCGTAGACCAGCGAATTGCGATACTCGACCACGAGGTGGGAGCCGTCCTGCCGGCGGAGTTTGGTGATACCCTCGGCCTGTCCGTTTTTTTGGATGTCGCGCAGGTATTCGTCGAAACGTGGCTGGAGATGGGCGGGCAGGAGGTTTCTGATCTCCAGGTTCGTCAGATCCATGTCTTGGACACCGCCGGCCTTCAGAAAGGCAATATTGGCCTCGATCAGCCGTCCCTGCAAGTCATGGGCGTATAGAAAATCCGATACGTTTTCAAAAATGTCCCGGTATTTTTCTTCGCTCTGGCGAAGTTTTTGGTAGGCCCGTGCATTGTTGATACTGACCGCCAGGTGGGAGGCGATGCCCATGAGCAGGTTCAGATCGGACTGCAGCAAGACCCGGCGTGAAGTGATCGTATCGACGGCCATGATGCCCAGCGATCGATTCTCGAATACGATCGGTACACAGATCAGCGAGTGGGCCCCGAAGCTTTCGATCAACCGCTGGCTCTTGGTGGAAAACTGCTTTTTCAAGCCGTGAATATCGTCGATGATGAAGGGTTGCTGCTCGTGGAAACTGCGAACGAACACACCCTTGGATTCGGTGTTGCTCAGGCGGAATTGGATGAACCGTAACAGATCTCTTTTCTGGTCGCCGAACCCGTAGCCGGCAACGTAGCGCAGGTATCGGTCCTCTTGGTCGGCAAGCAACAACAATCCCCGGTCAAAATCCAGGCGGCTTTGCATGACGCCCACAACCGATCGGGAGAGATCCTTTTCGCTTCGGGCCGTGGCGGTGGCTTTGCCGATTTCCTGGATCAGCAGGTTGTTGTTGTACCGGGTTTGAATTTCGTTCAGGTGTTCCTGGGCAATATCACCCTGGGCCGTGATGGTGCGGGTCAGCTCTTTGTTCTCGAGAAAGGTGGCATAGGCGCTGACGGCTGTCGCCAGCAGGGCCAGGATCAGATTGGCGACCAGCCAGTCGGGCAGCGGCGTGACCATAAACAATCCGGCCGACAGAAGAGCCGATAACAATAAAACACAATGTTTGGCCCGTTTCCACCAGATAGCGGAACTGTGGTCCCAGGTCACTTCATAACGACAGAGGGAATCGCCGCGATGGATGCACTGGGGGTGCGCCACGGTTGCATAGCGGGCGGAAATCAATTTACCCAGCGTCTCCAGGGTCCCCAAACGGTTTTCACACTGATACGGTTGCTCCTTGACGCCCGCTCGGGGACGTGCCGTAACTTCCACCTGGTTGGCGCTGGTCTTGCGACTTACAAACACGGCCCCGCGGCTGACCATGGCACTGTAACGATTGCAGAGCATGTAGATGGTGGCCGGATGGACAAAACCCAGCGTCAATTTTTTGAGGGGCCCCAATCGTCGTGAGGACGCGACGAATCGGCCCACGGCCCTGGAAATATGAGGATCGCCGGTTTTGTTTACCAGAACGCGATTGAAATTGTCGACCTGGTTCTGGGAAAACCAGTGGGCCGGGTCTTCAACTTGATGGCGATGCATACCGGCTTCGGCCAGAAGGGCGTCGATATCGATATCAGGGTAATGCTGTTCCAGATATTCAATATACACCGTGGTGATCCGGCTGTTGTAAAGCGGTTGCTCATCATTTAAGGTCGCAACGCTCGGCCGGGCCGGGTTGTCGGGTGTATCCTGATTGCAGGGCTCGGATGCCGAATTCATTACCGGATTGGTTCCTGTCATGTCACCGTTTGATCCCTTATAGCGGGCGGGATCGCAAAACGCCCCTCCACGAGAACTTATTGGCCATTTAAGTCGCGAACATTAGGGGAAGGTTCATATGGTCAAAATCGGGGAAAATGAATGATTTCATGAACACGAATGGTGCCAAAGGATAATGATGCCGCCAAGATCGGCAAGTCGGCGGGCACGAGGCCAAGGCCGTCTGGGGAGGAGATGGCCGGATTTGAGGGGATAAATCATAAGGTCGTTTCGATATCACCAGGCCTCAAGTCGCTAGCATGAATGGCGTTGATACAACACAATACCCTAAAGCCGGGTGATACGGCCTAACGGATTAGTCACCCGACGTCTTGTCTCCCAGGGATGGCGACCGTCAAAGGCGGAAATTTCGCGGTCAGCTGGATTTGCCCTTTCGTCAAAACGGCCAGATTCTGGGGATGAAGATCACGCCCATGACGAGCACCAGGAGGTTGAGCGGAATGCCCAGTTTGAGAAAATCGCTGAAGCGATAGCCGCCCGGTCCGTAGACCAGCAGATTGGTCTGATAACCGATGGGGGTGGCAAAACATGCGCTGGCGCCGAAGCAGACGCCGATGATGAAGGGCTTGGGATCGACCCCCAATCCGGCGGCCGTGGCCAAGGCAATCGGTAAAACCAGGATGGCCGTGGCATTGTTGCTGAGGATCTGGGTGCTGATGCTGGTTAGAATAATAACGGCGCCCAGAATGAACACAGGGCCTGCCGGGGAAAACAGACTGAGGAAGTGATCGGCGTACAAGCTGCTGGCGCCGGTCTTTTCAAGTGCGGTGCTCAGGGCGAAGGTGCCGACAATGATCAGCAGAACCCGCGGCTCCAGCGCGCGATAGGCGTCGCGTAGCGGCAGACAGCCGGTCAGGATCATCAGAAAGGCGGCGGCCAGGGCGGCGGTCATGATATCCACGCTGCCCGAAGTGGCCGCGGCCACCATTGCCGCGAAGGTGGCGAAAGCGCGTCCGGCCTTGTGCTTGTGGACGATTTCGTGATGGATGTCCTCGAGGATGATGAAATCGGGCTGACCGCGCAGCCGGGTCAGGGAGTCTTCCGGCATACGGACCAGCAGGATGTCGCCGGTTTTTAGCCGGATGTCATGGATCTTGGTTTCGGTAAAATGCAGCTTGCGCCGCTGGATGGCAATGATATGGATATCCGGATCGCGCCGCAGACGGCTCTCGAGCAGGCGCGTGCCCAGAAGCGATGACTGCGGCGGGATGATCAGCTCCACGATCAGGCCTTCGCTGGGGGCGCCGTTAAACTGCATGCCGGCTTCGGACAGCGGCAGCTCCACGTTTCCGGAGGCCAGCAATTCAACCAGGCTGCTGGCCGATCCCTTGACGAGCAGGAGATCGTGCGGTGCCAGGATGGTCGCATCGCGCTCCGGGTAATAGACATGGGAATAGCGGATGAGCTCGATGACTTCGATTTCGGGGTGCTCGTTCTTGAAAACATCGGATGCTTCCTTACCGGTAAACGGGCTTCCGCGGGGGATGAGAATTTCCGCCAGATAGCGCTGGTGCTGTTTGTTTTCCAGTTCGCAGACCGGGTTGTGAACGTTGGGCATCAGACGCGGCCCCACCCCAAACAGGAAAAGCAGGCCCGCCAGCGCAATGGGCACTCCCAGGGGGGCCAGTTCGAACATGCCCAGCGGGCCGTAGCCGTGGGCGGCGCTTAAATCGCTGATAATGATGTTGGTCGAGGTGCCGATGAGGGTGCAGGTACCGGCCAGGATCGAGGCATAGGAAACCGGTATGAGAAGTTTTGAGGGGCTGGTCCCCAGCTCGCAGCTGATGCTCATCACGATGGGGATAAAAAGCACCACGACGGCCGTGTTGTTGATGAAGGCCGAGGAGAGCGCGACGATGCCCAAGATCATCAACATGACCAGGCCGGGACGGCCGCGGGCAATGCGCATCAAGGCCTGTGAAACGTATCCCACCGCACCGGTGCGAATCATTCCCCTGCTGATCAGGAACATGGCCCCCACCGTGACAACCGCCGGGCTGGCCAGGCCGGCCACCGTCTCGGCCGGGGTCAGAATGCCGGAAACCATCAACACGACCATGATGCCGATGGCGGTCAAATCCACGGGGATTTTTTCGGTCACCAGAAGGATCAGGGTTGCCACCAGAAGGGCGCTTACAAACCAAATTGTCATTGTACGACCTCGGCTGTCTTCGGTCAGGGGTTCCGGCTTCTCCGGCTGGCGGAAGATGTCCCGGCAAATTAACAAAATGGGTATTCAATCACGATTTGGCAAACGAACGGGGGGGTTGCCGCAGAGATGACTCAATCCGCTTCGCGGTAGAGCGCCAGGATGCCGGAGCGCGCCAGTTTCTTGATGCCCATGGGCTCCAGAAGACGGATCAGGGCGTTGATCTTGGCCTGGCTGCCGGTGGCTTCGATGATGTAGTGGGTGCTGCCGGTATCCACAATGCGCCCCCGGAAGGTCTGGACGATGCTGCGGATCTCGGGGCGGTCTTTGACACGGGCACGGACACAGATCATGGCCATCTCGCGGCGCACGGCGTCGTCGGCCGTCATGTCTCGCACTTTGATCACATTGATCAGACGGCGCAGTTGTTTCATGATCTGCTCGATTTGTTCGGGGTGGGTGCGGGTGGTGATGGTGATGCGCGACATTTCAGGATTGGTGGTCGGTGCCCCGCAGATGGTTTCGATATTGTAGTTCCGGCTGGCAAAAAGTCCCGATACGCGGGCCGTGACGCCCGGCTCGTTTTGAACCAGCATGGTCAGGGTGTGGTATTCTTCTTTCATTGGGCATCACTTTCCTTCGTGTGGGCGGGTCGTTGTGGTGTTGTAGCAGATCTGGTCGGGGCGGGCAAACCGGCCCCCGGGTGCTGAAAGGGGCGGATCGTGGCCATTGGCGTAAGTGGTGCCGGTTTAACTTTGACGGTCTCGATAAAAGCCCGATAGCGGCATTACACTTCAGCCCTCGTCCGTCAGCGTACCGCAAGTACACTTCATTCCTCGGGCTTCGCAAGACGTCTCTCGGACTTTTTTCGAAACCGTCGGAAAGATGATTTTTTACGAGTTCATCAATTACGGGCCAATCACCGTTCAGCTCACATAAGTGCAACACGGGGATTGCGCTGATGGGCAACATGGTTTACGAGAAGAAAGCCTGATACTCGCTTGCCAACCGCACGGCCAAGGCTGGTTCCTGATGCGCTTCAAATCCCTATCGCATGCCCAACCCTCGGCTTATGACTGGATCCGTCTGGCTGCGGTGCTGGTGTTGATTGCCGTGGCGGGCATTTGCTGCGGATGCCGGCCATCGCCGGAGACATCCGCCGAACGTGCCCACAGCCCTGGGGTCACCGACACGGAGATCCGCATCGGCGCCTCGCTGGCACTCCAAGGGCATGCCGGCTATCTCGGCACCCAGATGCTGCACGGCGCCATGGCGTACATTCGACACGTCAATGCCCAGGGGGGTGTTCATGGCCGCCAGATCACCGTGATCGCCTACGACGATGGGTACGATCCACCGCGCTGTCTCTACAACACCCAGCGGCTGCTGATCGAAGACAATGTGTTTGCCCTGTTTTGCTATGTCGGCACCCCCACGACGGTCAAGATCATTCCCCTGGTCAACGAAGCCCGCATCCCGCTGGTGGGCATGTTCACCGGGGCCAACGCCTTGCGTGATCCCGTGAATCGCTATCTGATCAACATCCGGGCGTCCTATTATCAGGAGACCGGCGCCACGGTTCGCTACCTGGTGGAAGATCTGGGAATCCGCAGGATTGGCGTGTTCTACCAATACGATGCCTACGGGTTTGACGG
This sequence comes from Desulfobacterales bacterium, assembly GCA_050114115.1. GTDB lineage: Bacteria > Desulfobacterota > Desulfobacteria > Desulfobacterales > UBA5852 > JABZFP01. The sequence goes on from JASFTA010000003.1 coordinate 16,750, forward strand.
TTTACGGGGTACCGAGCTGGCGTTGCGCCGCTACAACCTCGTACCCGTGGCCACCGGCACCTATATTCGCGGAACCCTGGCGGTCGATGAAGGGCTGCAGCGCATCATGGCCGCCCAGGCGGCGGCGGTGGTCATGATCGGGACCTATGAGCCTTGCGCCAAGTTTATCCGCCAGGCCAAAAACAACGGCTACCGGCCTGTTTTCAGCAATGTTTCCTTTGTGGGTGCCGATGAACTGGCCCGTATCCTAGGCGACCAGGCCGAAGGCGTCATCGTCACCCAGGTGGTGCCGCCGCCCAGCCCGCGGTCGGACACCGTAAAGCTCTGGGGCGTCGATGAGTACGCGCGTCTGCTCAACCGCTACTACCCGCAGGACCGCCCCAATTTCGTGAGCCTGGAAGGCTATCTGAACGCCCGCGTGCTGGTGGAGGGCCTAAAGCGCACGGGACGCCGTCTGAACCGCGGGCGTTTCATCACG
>JASFTA010000004.1:0-16478 GCA_050114115.1 Desulfobacterales bacterium
GGGGTCGCATGGGCGGCCGTCGCGAACACGGCGCTAAAAATAACCGCCAGTAGTAATATCCTTTTTTTCATCTCTCCTCCATCTTATATGCCCTTTACAAGGACAGCCTGTCCGAGTTTTCATTTTGCAATTCATTTTTAGCAATATACGCGCCAAATATATAAAAAAATAATTATTTAAACTTTTCAATTGCTTATGAAATAATTAGCTACAGGAGACCTGAATTAAGCAACTAATTACTTAATAAATTGGGTAAATGATTTCTTAAAACCGAATGAATTTCATAGTCACGATTGCGATGTTGACAGAATCGATTTGGAGGGGATGTCCATCAGGGGATAGAGACGATCGCGGTTCTTTTGAATGGGCGGCGGTGCACCACCGGCTTGGCCGCCTTCAATGTCATTCGGTGGCCAGATAGACGATCAGGGAACCGCTTTTGCGTTTGATCCCTTTTTCCCAGCGGTAGGTCAGCACCAGGTCCTGGCGCTTGAGGGCGAGCGTGAGGTCTTCGATCACATCGGGCAGGACAGCGCCGCCTTGGGAGTGCAGCCCCTTTCCCACGATGATGCGCAGGGTGAACAGACCGTCGGCCCGGGCCGAGCGGATGAACGCCTCCGCCCGCTGCCGGGCTTTTAACGCCGTTTCTCCATGCAGGTCCAACTGCGCCTGGGGTGGCGGATAGCGGTGCAGCTTTTCCTTGAGCGACAGCCGGCGGATCGGAAAGAATCCGCCGGTTTTCTTTTTCATCAGGCTGCGGGTGTCATGGGCGAGGGATTGCCGCATTGCTTCTCCCAGATCATCATCCGAGACGTCCTCATTGATCGACGTCCCCAAGAGTTGATCCAGGTCGACCTGGTCGTCCAGGCGAGGAATGCCGTGCCGATCGGTGGGCAGATCCTTGCCAGGGTCGCGCTGGGGGCGCTCTGATTCAGGGGGCGCCTGCGGTGCTGTGGCTTTACTTGCGGTGTCCGCGAAACATTCCCACAGGTCGACATCGTTGGCCAGCCGACGGATGCCGACACGGTTGCGGCTCGCCCGGCTTTCAGGCGCACGGGGCATGGACGGTTCCGGAGAATTCGCGGATCGGAGGTCGGCCGTCGCTGGCTGCGCCCCCGGGGGCCCATCGTTGGCTTTATCGCGGAAATGCACCGCCAGATCCTCGTCAGGTTTCAGGATCGGGATGCCCCGTCGCGACAGCGGACGATCGGCAACCGAAGCAGAAGGGCTCCGCTCTTCGGCCGCCATAGGTGGCGGGGATGGCGGTTTGCTCTCGGATCGGGATCTAGCCGACGTGCGTTTCGAGGCGGTATCTGAAGGGGGCGCTTGCAATTCGGCCCTGTTTTCGGAGACGTTCGCGTCGCTGGCCGCATCCTTGGGACGCACGACTTTCGGAGAGCGCCGCAGCCACTTTTTAAGCTTCTTCAGATTCATGCCCAAAATCTTCAACCGGCTTGACGGCTTGGCCGGCGGCCACCCCGCGTAGGGCGGCCAGTTCGTCCACCCAGGTACGCTCCCACAGGCGGATACCGCAACGATAGGCCGCCCGCCCGATCACGTGGGCGGCCACCGGGGCCGTCAGCAAAAGAAAGAGGATGGCCGCAGCCGCCCGCAGGGTAATGCCGACTTCCATGAAATGGATGGCCACGGCCGCCAGAATCAAACCGGCGCCCAAGGTGCCGGCTTTGGTGGAAGCGTGCATGCGCATGATCATGTCCGGCAACCGCAGCATGCCCACTGCGGCCACAAATCCAAATAGCCCCCCGGCCAGCAGCAAGCCCGCCGTCAGATAGATCGTCATGGCCGCCTCCCTTTGGTTTTTGCCTCCGGCCCCGGTTTTTGGCCGATCCGCATCCGGAATCGCGCCAGGGCCACCGTCCCCAGAAAAGCCACCAGCGCATAGGCAATCGCCACATCAAGGAAAGAAGTTTCGTCGGCGTCGATGGCCAAAACGGCCAGAAGCGCCACGATCAACACCGATATCAGATCGAGGGCCACGATGCGGTCGGCCGCATCCGGACCCCTGATCAGCCGGATAAAGGCCAGGAGCATAGCCGCCAATAGCAGTATGGAGGTGATCGTGACACTCTGCGTCAGGATGGTCGCTTCCATGGTTAGCGCAGGGCCTCCAGCACCCTTCGTTCCAGACCGTCTTTGATTTCGTGGCGGGCAGCCGCCGGGTCGTCCAGGAACATGAAATGCACATAAAGCACCCGGCGGTCGTCGGAAACATCCAGGCTCAGCGTGCCCGGCGTCAACGAGATCATATTGGCCACCAACATGATTTCAAGATCCGTGCGGGCCGCCAGATCGATGCCGATTATGCCGGGACGACTGCTCTGGCGGGGTGTGATCACTTCCCACATGACCCGGAAGTTGGATACGATCAGCTGGTAGAAAAAATAGCCCGCCAGACGCAGCACCCGGGGGACGCGCACGAAATAGGCCGCATCCGGATAGAGGGGTTTGGATATCCACAGGGCCGCGTAGCCGACGGCAAACCCCGTCAGCAGGCCGGTCAGGGTGAACTGTCCGCGCACCGCGCTGAATCCCAGGGCCAGAAAAAGGTTGAGCATGAACAGATTCATGGTCCCTCCCCCATAACCGCCTGTACATACCGCTGCGGGGCCAGCAGTTCATCCGCTGCGGCCAGGGCGACTTCCATCAGGGGCTGCGCACCCAGCCCGATCACCACCGTCATGGCGGCCAGCATCATCACCGGCGCCAGGAGGGGGATACCGATCGCGATTTCCGCTCCTGGCGGTGCCGGCTTCCCCGCTTCCGGCTGCGGCTCCCAGAATACCGCAATCCAGATCTTGGTCATGGAATAGACCGTCAGCAACCCCACCAGGAGTGCCAGGGCGGCGGCCAGGTAGGCGCCTTTCTCCAGGCTGGCCTGAATCAGGACGAACTTGGCCCAGAAGCCCGAGAGGGGCGGAAACCCCGCCAGGGAGAAAGCCGGAATGATAAACAGCACCGCCAGAAGGCCCGAGCGCCGGTAGAGGTCGCCCAGGTGTTTGAGGTCGTCGTGGCCATAGATTTTGCTCACCAGTCCGCTGATCAGAAACAGATTGGCCTTCACGATGATATGGTGGATCAGATAAAAAACCGCACCGGCCAGCGCCAGGCGGGTGTAGAGCCCGAGTCCCAGAATCATGTAGCCCACCTGGCTGATGATGTGAAAGGCCAGGATGCGCCGGAAGGCATTCTGGACGGCCGCCCCCAGAACGCCCACCACCATGGTCAAACAGGCCATGATCAGAATCAGGCCGTGCGTAGCGGCCGTGTCCTGGGTAAATATGAGGGTGAAAGCCCTGATCAGGGCATAGACCCCCACCTTGGTCAACAGGCCGGAGAACACCGCCGCGATGGCCGGCGGCGGGGTGTGATAGGACGCCGGCAGCCAGAAGAACAGCGGGAAGGCGCCGGCCTTCAGGCCAAAGGCCATGATGAACAGCATGGCCACCGAGGTCACCAGGGCCGGATTCTCGACGGCCTGCACCTTGGTGTACAGGTGGGCCATATTGAGGGTTCCGGTCAGGGCATAAAGCAGTCCCAGACCGGTGATGAACATCAGGGTGGCGATCAGGTTCAGGGTGACGTATTTCACGCCCCCGTCCAACTGGTGCGGCTCACCGCCCATGACCAGCAGGCCGAAGGAAGCCATCAGCATGACCTCGAACCAGACATACAGGTTAAAGAGGTCCCCGGTCAGAAAAGCCCCGCTGATGGCGGCGATCAGAATCTGGTAGAGGGTGTGAAACCCCAGGGCTTGATAGCGACGGTCGATATCGGCCAGGGCATAAATGTTGGCGGCCAGCCCAATGATGGCCGTGATCAGCAGCATGACGGCACTGAGGTGGTCGGCGGCCAGGGTGATGCCGAAGGGTGCCGGCCAGGCCCCCATCTGTTCGGCCTGAATCCCGCTCTGGCGGACCGTGCTGAAAAGCATGCCGCAGGCGCCCAGCTGAAGCACGCTGGCGCCGACGGACACGCAGGCCTGCCACAGCCGCCGCCGGCCGCAGAAGAAAGCACACACCCCGGCCAGCAGAGGGATCAGGATGGGAAGCACCAGCAGGGACATCAGACCTCTCGCGGCTCGATCGAGCAGGTGGGGGCCGGCGTTACCGCATCGGGGGGTTCGGCCAGGCGCATAAATTCGGTGTCGACCGTGCCGATCTCCTGATAGGCCCGGTAAAAAAGCACGAAGATAAAGACCAAAAGGGCAAAGCCGATGACGATCGCCGTCAGCATCAGGGCCTGGGGCAGGGCGTTGGCCGCCGGGCCGATTAATGTCGGGGCACCTTCGGCAATCAGGGGGGGGCGCGAATGGGTCAAACGGCCACCGGTGAACAGCAGCAGATTGACGGCATTGCTGGCCAGCACCAGTCCGAAGATGAAACGTATCAGATTGCGTCCCAGGATCAGATAGACACTGCCTGCCACCATTACGCCCACCAGGACGGCCATGACGGATTCCATGACTAAGCCTCCTCTTCGAGTGCCAGGACGAGGGTCAGGATCGTCCCCAGCACGGTCAGGTAGACACCGATGTCGAAGATCACGGGGGTTCCCATGAAGACCTGCGCCTCGGCCCCGTGACCCCATTTCCACCAAATTCCCGTCAGGAATGGCTTGTTGCCAGCAACCGCTGTCATCCCGGCCGCGAGCGCGGTCAGCAGACCGGCGGCGGTCAGGAGACGGGGATCGATCCGCAGGGCACGCCGCAAGGCCGAGGCCCCCTCGGAAATGGCGAACAGCGCAAAAGCGGTGCCGGCCACGAGCGCCCCGGCAAAACCACCGCCGGGGGACTGGTGGCCGCGAAAGAGCAGGTAGACCGAAAACACGAGGATCAATCCCACCAGCAGCCGGGTGGCGGCTTTAAGAATCAGGGACCCCATTATCGCCCTCCTTTTCCCTGGCGCTCTCGGCGGATCAAGGCAAACGCGGCCAGACCGGCCAGGGCCACCACGGTGATCTCGCCCAGCGTATCCAACGCCCGGAAATCCACCAGGATCACGTTGACGATATTGCGGCCATGGGCCGCCAGCAGGCTGTACTGCTCATAGTAGGCCGTCACGTCGCGGTCCAGCGGCGGCTGCGTGGCATTCAGCAGCATCACGGCCACGACCGTTCCGGCGGCCAGGGCCAGCAGGCCGTCGACGACGCGCACGGGCCGGTCGCCGCATTCCCGGGCCTGCAGGTCGGGCAGCCGGAGCAAGACGACGGCCACGATGATCACTGTCAGGGTCTCCACCAGCAGTTGGGTCAGGGCCACGTCCGGGGCCCCGTACATCAGGAAAATCAATGCCAGCCCGGCGCCCACGACACCCAGGCTCGATATGGCCACCAGTCTTTTCTGCGTGACGACCACGGACGCCACGGCCGCGGCTTCCAGCCCGACAAGCAGCCATTCACGATAGGCCAGAGGCGGCAGGGTCTCCAGATTCGGCGCCAAGCCGCCAACCGCCAGACGCCAGGTGCCCAGTCCCACGAAGGTCGCCATGATCACAAAGAGATAGCGGTGCAGTGAGCCGTTCTGCAGCAGGCCTGTCTGCAGACGCCCGCTCCATTGAACGCCCTGGAGGGCGCCCTGATAAACCCGATCGCCGGACAACGGACAGAGCGCCATGATACGACGCAGCAGACCTGCGATGATCGATCGACCGGCATAGCAGAGCACGCCGACCGTCAGGGTCACGATGCTGAGCAGCAGGGGCATGTTCCAGCCGTGCAAGAGGTGTGCGGCCAGGGGGGGGCCGTCGTGCCCCAGCACATGAACGGCGGGCTGAACGAGCCATCGGGCCACCCACCAGGGAATGATCCCGAAGAGGATCCCGGTGCCCCCCAGCAAAAGAGGGCCGACGAACAGCGGTGCAGGGGCTTCGTGGACCGGGACCTGACCCGGCGGGGTCTTTCCCAGAAAAGGTCGCACGAACAGGATGCCGGCCACGGCCGTCATCAGCGTGTTGGCACTGACGGCCACCAGGATGACGATACCGGGCATGAAGTCCATGCTCAAGGCCCCATCGTACATGATCTCCTTGCCGATAAAGCCGAAAAACAGCGGGAATCCGGCCATGGACATGGCGGCGGCCGCGGCGGCGGCCGCCGTCCCGGGCATGGCGCGGGCCAACCCACGCACGGCATCCAGACGACGCGTGCCGGTTTCATGGTCGAGGATGCCCACCACGAGGAACAGGGCCGATTTGTAGAGGGCATGCACCAGAAAAAAAGTCAGGGCGGCGACCAGTGCGGCCGTATGCGTGCCACCCAGAAAAAGCGTCAGCATGCCCAGGGCCATCAGGGTGGTATAGGCCAGGATGCGCTTCATATCCGTCTGGCCGAAGGCCAGCAGCGCGCCCGCCAGGGCGGTTACGGCACCGACGCTGGTCAAGGTGACCGTCCAGACCGGAGGACCGGAAAGCACCGGGTGCAAGCGCGCCAGCAGATAGATGCCGGCCTTGACCATGGTGGCCGAATGCAGGAAAGCACTGATGGGTGTCGGGGCGGTCATGGCGTTGGGCAACCAGAAATGGAACGGAAACTGGGCCGATTTGGTGAAAGCCCCTGCTAAGACCAGGATGAAGATGGCTGGATACAACGGCGCGCGACGCAGGAGGTCCCCGCGCGACAGCAGTTCGGTCAGGGAATAGGTCCCGGCCACACTGCCGATCAGCACGAAACCGGCCAGCATGGCCAGCCCACCGGCGCCGGTCACGAAAAGGGCCTGGCGCGCACTCTCGCGGGCTTCGGTCTGCGCATGCCCAAAACCGATCAGCAGAAAAGAGGTAAAGGTGGTCAGTTCCCAGAAGACGAACAGCAGAATCAAGTTGTCGGCCAGCACCAGCCCCAACATGGCGAGCATGAAGCTCTGCAGCAGCACCTGGTAGCGGCCGGTATCGCGGTGACCCCCCAGGTAGGCCCCGGAGTAGATGCTGATGATGGCCCCGGCCGCGGTAATGACCAGCCCGAAGAGCATGCTCAGCCCGTCGAGACGCAGGGCCAGGGCCACGCCCAGGGCGGGCACCCAGTCGATTTCCCAGCGCAGCACCTGGTGGGCGGCGGTGGCGGGCAGGCAGGCGGCCAGCAGGGCAAACAACCCGGCCGGCAGTATCGCGGCCAGGTAATGCCAACGGACCCGTGCGCCCTTAGGAGCTGACATCACGACCCCTTTCCGGTTAAGATTATTGGCCCTCGGCCGGGTGTTCTCATCCGTGGCGAGACTCCGGGGCCGGTCATGAATCAGGCCCACCGTTCAGGCTGTTCGTCAGACCGGCTTCATTTTGGTTTACAGGAAAAAATCGGGCAGAAGATCTTCCGGGGCCATCTCCGGATCCACCTGATAGTGGCGCAGATCGCTGACCCCCTCGGCGCGCAGGACCTCTTCATCGATGAAAAATTGTCCGCTGCAGCGACGGCTATCCCGGTTTAGAATCGCGTGGGCCGCATCGGCCACGATACCCGGTTTGCGGCTGAGCCGGACAGCCTCGTCGCCCCCGAGCAAATTGCGCACGGCGGATGTGGCGATGGCGGTCCGGGGCCACAGGGCGTTGAAGGCGATGCCCGCTTCCCGGAATTCGGCCGCCATCCCCAGCACACACATGCTCATGCCGTATTTGGCCATGGTATAGGCCACATGCGGTCCGAACCAGCGGGCCTCCATGTTCAGCGGCGGTGAGAGCATCAATACGTGGGGGTTGGCGCTTTGCTGGAGATGCGGCAGGCAGGCCTGAACGCAGACAAATGTTCCGCGCGTGTTGATTTGATGCATCAGATCGAAGCGCTTCAAAGGTGTTTCCAGCGTACCGCTCAAGTTGATGGCGCTGGCATTGTTGACCAGGATGTCAATGCCACCGAAACGTTCGACGGCCTGGTCCACGGCGGCCTTGACGGCCGCTTCGTCGCGGATATCGACTGCCAGCGGCAGGGCCTGCCCCCCGGCCTGTTCAATCTCCTCGGCCGCCGTGAAAATGGTCCCCGGCAGCTTGGGATGGGGTTCGCGGGTCTTGGCCACGACCACGATGTGGGCGCCATCGCGGGCGGCCCGCAAGGCAATGGCCTTGCCGATTCCCCGGCTGCTCCCGGTGATAAACAGGGTTTTGTGGGCGAGCATGGTCACCTCCTCAAATTTGGTCGGCTGCCACCGGTAAGTCGGTCTGGAATGTGATAGCCTCTCATACTACAGTCTGCCGCATCCCTGTCAACCGGCACCGATAGCATAGGGCCACCAGCAGCCGTTGGCGCTTTCTTATTTTTGTGCTAAACAGAGACGATTCGCCACCTCGACCACATTTAGTGTCGACCCAGAAATGGTAGATTTTGGTTCTGGCAAGGCCGCAGCAATTATGAAACCGACGACCTAGTCGTCGCGAAGCGACGCGCAGCTCGGCGACGTCGAGGAATTCAAAAGCGCGCGAACGCCGGCCGGGGCCGCAAGATGCCGTTTCGGGAGGGGCACTAGCCTACTTTCCGAAAGTACGCGCATGCGACGAAAATTGCTATGCCTGACGGGCCTGATCCTGCTGGCAGCAGCCGCACCCGTTGGCGGCCAGTCACTGGTGTACTGCCCCACCGCACCCGAGGAGCGCAACCAACGGTGCACACGGGTCGGCCATGAGATTGCCCGCTACCGCCAACAAATCGAAACCGTCGAGGCCCAGCTCCGCGATCCTGAAATCGTCCTGGCCGCCGTCCAGAAAAATCCCGCCGAGACGCTGGGAGATTACCGCGCCCGGGTAAAACTGCAGCAGGGCGTGGCCACCCAGGAAACCAATTCCTGGCTGCCGGTACGCGGCCATTACTACAATGCCGCCCAGGGCCGAATGTACGTGGCCATGCGGCGCCAGGACTACTGGCACTATATCTGGGAGGGCCTGGCATTCGATCCCGACCTGGCCGCCGCCACCTTCATACGCCGGGAGCAGGGCAGCCGGTCCCAAAAAGCCTATCAACTGGACAATCCCGAAAGCGCCATCAACCAGCAACGTTACCAACTCGAAACCCTGATGGCCTTCGAGCGCGAATGCTGCCCGGCGATGAACCCGGAAAATACGGTATTCCCCCTGGCACCATCTCTTCCGGAAGGGCGGGCGACCGAAGAAAGCCCATTGCCTGGCGACCCGGGTCGCCAATGAAGACCATGCGACGGGCGCACATGGGGATTGGCCTGTTGCTATGCGGATTGTGGGCCTGCGCCGCCACAGACCGCGGCATCTACCGCAACGTTGGCCGAACGACCAAACCCCACAGCCGCATCACGCTGAACACGGCCGGCGATCATCAGGAACGATGGCAGACCAACGACATCGCCATCGACTTCAGCTATCAGCGCGAAGCCGATCTGTTTGCCATGACCGGCATGGCAATCCAGATGTCCGGAAAGGTGGAACTTCAGCAGCGGCTCTATAATTTCCCCGTCATCAGCTATCTGCGCATCTGGATGCATTTTCTCGACGAAGAAGGCCTCATTCTGTCGACGCACCGCCTATGGACGGCCAGTCGCCATACGGATACGCGCCTCATTCGATTCAATTTCAGACGGCAATATCCCCTGCCCCCCAATGCGACCATGCTGACCTTCAGCTACACTGGCGAGATGACAGATGGTGGCGGCCGCCGCGGACCCGGGGGACGAACGGGCGATCGTGTCGACTGGAGCTTCTGGTGGACCCCCTGACGCCAACCGCGCTAAGTCAGGGGAATAGACGTCGGAAACATCCGCCAACCCGCAAAGCGCGTCGATGCGGCCAAAAGCCATGCGCCTGCAGTTACCCCGTAAGAATAGAACCCCCAAAGCGGCCCCGTCACGCGTCGTCGTCACCTCAAGCCGGAAACCGCTGCACCGGCCTGGGAATCGATTCGGACAGGGTCGCTGCGCACATTTGCCGGGCCTAAAATAAATTGGGCTGGCATGCCAGGGGTTGCGGGATGCCTGATCATGAATAGGGTTTAAAGATAGTCCATATGTGACCCCAACCAAGGCAGAAGCCCATGCCCCGCACGACACGATTATTTATCACGCCAACGCTGACCATCGTTTTGCTAACCGGCGTTCTGATCCTGCCGCCCGAACCTGGACGCGCCGCAATGTATTCATGGATCGATGCCGACGGTGTCAAGCACTTCACCAACCAGCCACCGCCGGAAAACGTCAGGTCCTTCAGGCAAACCAAGGAGATCCCTTACGCCGAAGCCGCGGATCGTGAGCGGCAGGCGCGTGACGCGCTCTATTTCGATCAACAGGCTATGGAAAGTACGCTCAGACGATTGCGGCAAACCGAACGGGCGCTATACGAAAGCCTGGAGCGGGCCCGGGCGGCCGAAAATCGGGTCCGTGATCAGGCCCAGGCCTATGACGATGATGGTTATGGCTATGACGACGATTATGATGACGGCTACTACTGGGGCAATTCCTACGGCGGAGATGGCTATGCTGATTACGATCGACGCGACCGAAGAAAGCGCGACCGTCGCGAAGGGCACCACCGCCGGCGATCGGAAGACCGTCGCGGTTACCGCTCTGAAGACAGGCGCCATGATGACTGGCGCGCATCGAAATCGTCGCGCGCCCGCCAGCATGAGCGCGTCAGCCAGCGCCGACGCAGCAAACGGGAACGCGGTGTGGTATCCGGCCTGACCCGGGCGGTGCGCGCCATACCCAGCCCGTATTATATGGGGTACCGGCCCGTGTACCCCCCGCGTGACAGGTACTATCGCTCCGACCGCGGTGGCCACGGGGGTGGAGCCCACTTTCGTGGTGGCGGAGGTTCACGCCGGTCGGGTGGACGTGTTCGGGCTTCATTCTGACTGCTTAGTCGAATTCGAAATGCGCCCGGCGATTCTTGCTCCAGGCCGCCTCGCCCTCGCCCCGGTCAAGGGGTCGTTCCTCACCAAAGCTGATGGTCCGGATACGGGTTTCGGAGACCCCCAGATCGATCAGAAACCGCTTGACCCCTTCTGCCCGGCGCTCACCCAGCGCCAAGTTGTATTCAGTGGTACCGCGATTGTCGCAATGGCCTTCGATCACGATCGCCAGCGATGGATTGCGCTGCATCCACTCCGCCTTGGCTCTCAGGATCGCCTCGGCTTCGGTGCTGATTGTGGAACTGTCGAACTCAAAAAAGATGTCGGCATTGATGAAGCGTTGGCGGTTCATCAGCACGCCGTCAGCGGTGGTAAATTCGTCCGCCGATCCCAGATCCTGGCCGGTCCGGCCGGCAATATCCTCTTCCCGCCAGCCCTGATCCGCCCCGCTGCCGGCGGCCGCAGACTGATCATCGGGCGCCTTGCTCAATGTATCTTGGGTGCTGACGACCTTGCGACCGCAGCCGACCAGGCCAATGATAACGGTCAAACAGACAATGATTCCGATCACACGGTATTTCGCTTGCATGGCTGTACCCCTTTGTCCTAGGTTAACCGGTCCTCGATCGAACTGGTCGGCTCAAGCGCATCAGTTCGTCCAGTCGTTCCCCGTCATTTTTTCGCCATATTGAAGAGGCGATCCCACCATAGTTCAATGCCCGAACGAGATCAAGTTCATCAGGCCACCTCCTGATGGCAAGGCCGAATCAGATTAAGGCTTGACGCTCCCATTAAAATTGTTACACCTTGGGGCACGCATCCACACGACGTTTACGGGAGATCTCTCCAATGCTGGAAACACTGATTGTCTTGAGTGCCGCTTGTATCGTGTTCGTCCTGTTCCTGCTGGTATTTTTCTTCAAGGATCGACGCGAACGCGCGACGGGCAGACGGTCCGGCTGCCAGGCCCACGCGCAACACGGTGGAGGCTGCCGCTGCCAGGGCCAAGGCCCCCGTAATCGCAATCCCGAGCCGTTGATTTTAGACCGCAAATGAATAGCAGCCCGCCCATTGGAAGCGCTTTCCCGCCGAACCGCCAAGCGCGGCAGGATTATTGACTTTCCCTGCCCGCGGGTATGACGTTTTCCACTCTTCGTCAAAGCTGATGTTCATAAATGTTCTTGAAATCCTGTGGTTGAAGGCAGAGGTAATCGAGGGTTTGCCGACGGGTGGCGTGATTGAAGATGGTTATCAGCCGGTTCAGATCGGTTCCAAAAGTGGCGAACTGATGATAGCCCCAGGTTTTGCGAAGTGAATTGCCACCGTAGTTGCCATTCAGCCCGGCGTGTTTGCACCATGATTTGACCAGACGGTGCACCGATGATGCGAGCAGAACCTCCCCGCGCCGGCTTCGGAATAGATGCCGCTTCTCCCAGGCGGGATCCGCGCTCGCCGGTCCGAGGCTTGCGACTAAACCCGATATGACCTCACAACAGACCCGATTCAACCCGATTTTAATACGCCGGCCGGTTCGCTTTTCCCTGACCGTGAGCAAGTCGCCGGGCTTGATGTTAGGGACATGACCGAATTGAAGCGCGAGTAAATCAGATACGCGCATGGGGGTATTGATACCGATGGTGAATAGCGCCAGGTCGCGGGGGCGCGTGGCGAGGAGCTGTTTGATACGGCCAATGGCAACCAGGGAACGGATTGGCTCGACCTTGATCCGAGCCCCCTTCCCCGGCCGATTGGCAGGGGTCATAGGAGCGTGATTTCGGTCTGTTTGACGTGGAATACTTTGTTGGGGCGCTCGACTTTGACAGCGACTTTGCCATTTTTGAACTCTTTGATGACAATGCCTTCAACGGCACCGATCCAGAAAGCACTGACCGTAATCTTGACGCGTTTGCCGATGTAATGTCCCTTTTCCATCGCCCATCCTTTCCCCTATAATTGCCAAGTTATATGAAAATATAATCAAAAGTTGGCCAAAGTCAATCCATCCATATTATTTACTGTCGCCGTGATGGCTATTTGCTTGACGTTTAGCGAACGAGCGACGCAACGGCGGCCGCCGGCGGCCGCCGTCGCACCCCTGGCATCGCATCGATTGACATCGCAAAGCCCCTACCGTAGGGTGATTTAAGACACCCCCGTGATCGCTTGACGCCGGCAGGCCAAAACTGCAACCCACACTGAACCGCATGGACCAACTCCGCAAATTTGTTGCCCCCGAAATCGTCCTGGGTGTTGGCGCCATCGATCTGTCCGGTCGCTATGCCCGCAACCTGGGGGCATCCAAGATCCTGCTGGTTTCCGACCCGGGAGTCGTATCCGCGGGCTGGCCCGCTAAAGTGCTTGCGTCACTGGCCGCTGCCAAGGTGGCCGCCACCGTCTTTACCGACATCAGCCCCAACCCTCGGGCAGAGGAAATCATGCTGGGGGTCGACCACTATGATAAAGAAAACTGCGATGTCATCGTGGCCGTGGGCGGCGGCAGCCCCATGGATTGCGCCAAGGGCATCGGGATCGTTTCCACCAACGGCCGGCATATCCTGGAATACGAAGGCGTCGATCGGGTCGATATTCCAGGTCCCCCGCTGATCTGCATCCCCACGACCGCCGGCACCGCCTCGGATGTGTCCCAGTTTGCGATTATCACCAACCGCTACGAGAAAACCAAGATCGCCGTCATCAGCAAGACCGTCGTGCCGGACGTGGCCCTGATCGATCCAGTCACCACGACGACCATGGACACCGCGCTGACGGCCGCAACGGGCATGGATGCCCTGGTCCACGCGATCGAGGCGCTGGTCTCGAGCGCCGGCAGCCCCCTCACCGATCTGCATGCGCTCGAGGCCATCCGCCTGATTTGCGGCAATCTACCCGCGGTGCTCCGGAAGCCCGAGGACCTGGATCGGCGCGCGATGATGGTGTTGGGCAGTCTCGAGGCCGGCCTGGCCTTTTCCAATGCCAGCCTGGGGGCGGCGCACGCCATGGCCCACAGCCTGGGCGGATGGGGCGATCTGCGCCACGGCGAGTGCAAGGGCATCCTGATCGATCACGTCGTGCGCTATAACTGGTCGGCGGCCGAACAACGCTATCGTCGAATGGGAGCGGCCATGGGGTTGGCGCTTGCCGCTCAATCCTCGCTGGAAGCCCGCGAGACCGTGGCCGAGGCCCTGGCCGAGCTCAAACACGCACTCGGTATCCGCCAATCCCTCAGAGACCACGGGGTGGCACCCGCCGATTTTCCGAGCCTGGCGCGCAACGCCCTGCGGGATCCCTGCATGGCCACCAATCCCTTATTGCCGACCCAAGCGGACATCGAGGCGCTCTATGAAAAAGCCTTATGATCCCCTTTCGTCCTTCGAACTGACCCGCAACCGCATCATCGGGTTGGGCGAGCGCACCGCCCGCAAGAGCTATTATCCCCAACTGCGGCAGCGCCTGCGGGATCTCAAGCAGAGCGAACTGCGCTACCGCGCGCTGTTCGAGTTCGCGCCCACATCCATGTGGGAGGAGGATTTCTCGCAGCTCAAGACGCATTTCGACCATCTCAAGGCCCAGGGCATCCGGGATTTCCAGGCCTACTTCCAGGAAAATCCAGACGAAATCGTCAAATGTATCCGCAAGGTCCGCATCCGTGACGTCAACAAGGCCACGCTGGTGCTCTATGAAGCCGACAGCAAGGAAGAACTGATGGCCAATCTCCATCGTATCATGCCGGTTTCGGATCGCGAGGTCATCAAGAACGAGCTGGTGGCCATGGCCACCCGGGCCCACTTCGAGATCGAGTGCGTCAACCGCACCCTCAAGGGGCGCTCCAGGCATTTGATGATCCGCTCCTCGATTCCACCCGGCTACGAGAACACCTGGGCCAAAGTCTTCGTGTCGGCCTTCGACCTTACCGGACGCATTCAGGCCGAGGAAGAAAAGAAAAAGCTCGAAAAACAACTGCGCCAGGCCCAGAAAATGGAAGCCGTCGGCACGCTGGCCGGCGGCATCGCGCATGATTTCAACAACATTCTCTCGGCCGTCATCGGCTTTACCGAGATGGTCATCGATGACGCCCCGCCGGCGTCAACCCTGCGGCGCAACATGGAGCAGGTTCTCCAGGCCGGGATGCGTGCCAAACACCTGGTTCAGCAAATCCTGGCCTTCAGCCGCCAAAGCGAACAGGAACTGCGGCCAATCAAGCTCAAGCAAGTGATCGTCGAGGCCTGTGAGTTGCTCAGGGCCTCGCTGCCCGCGACCATTGGGATTCGGACCCGGCTGCAGACCGACGCATTCACACTGAGCGACCCCACCCAAATGCACCAGGTCCTGATGAATCTGGGTACCAATGCCGGTCATGCCATGCGCGAACGGGGCGGCACGCTTACGATTGAACTCGAGGAGGTCTCCGACGCGGCGGCCTGGCGCCGCGATCATCCGGAACTGACGGCCGAGGCCTATGTGCGCCTAAGGGTCGGCGATTCCGGTGGCGGGATTCCCGCCGCGATCATCGACCGGATCTTCGATCCCTTTTTTACCACCAAGGAAATCACCGAGGGCACGGGCATGGGGCTGGCCGTGGTGCACGGTATCGTCAAAAGCCATAAAGGTCTGATAACGGTTGCCAGCCGCCCCGCAAAAGGCACCACGTTCACAATCTTACTGCCGCAGATCGTACCCCCGGTGCCGCATCGCCGTTCGTCTTGCGACGATTTGCCCACCGGCCGCGAACACATCCTGTTCGTGGACGACGAGGCCGCGCTCGTCGATCTGAGCACCCAACTTCTGGAACGACTGGGCTATCGTGTGACGGCCTGCACCAGCAGCCGGGAGGCCCTCGCCAAATTCAAGGCGGCACCGGAGGACATCGACCTGGTGATCACGGACATGACCATGCCCCAGTTAACCGGTAAGGAGCTGGCCCAGGAGATGCTGCACGCAAGGCCCACCTTGCCTATCATCCTGTGCACCGGTTTCAGTGAAATCATCACCGAGGAAACGGCCAAACAGGCCGGCATCAAGACCTTTATCCTGAAACCGATCATCATGAAAGAGCTTGCCGACGCGATTCGCCGGGCCCTCGATCAGGATACCTGAACGGTATCCGGCGCGCCACGGTTCACCAACCCGCAAAACCCCGACTTGCCCCCCCGGCCGCAAGGGTCTTACATTAAGGATGATTAAGCACTACCCCCTTGGGAGCGTGCCGCCTTGGCGACATGGTGTCGAACGTTACGCGCCCCCGAGGCCTTTCCCCCAGGGAGGCCGCCATGAGAGCTTTTGACCCCGTGCAGGCGATCACCCGGGTGCGCCGCGAGTTTGGCGAGCACGGCGGCGTGTGCCCCTCGATTTCACGCTCGTCGACCTTTACGGTCATGGATCCGGGCACCATGCCCGAGATCTTTCAAGGCCTGCGCAGCCCCGACAAGGGTGGCTGTTACCTCTACAGCCGCCATTTCAACCCCACGATCGATGTGCTGGCCCGCTATCTGGCCGCCATGGAAGGCACGGAATACGCCGTGTGCACCGCCAGCGGCATGGCCGCCATTGCCTGCACCCTGCTCCAGATCTGTCGCCAGGGGGACCATATCGTCGCCAGTCACACCGTTTACGGCGGCACGCACGCCCTCCTGGAAGACCTGCTTCCGGAACTGGGCATCACAACCAGCTTCGTG
>JASFTA010000005.1:0-16430 GCA_050114115.1 Desulfobacterales bacterium
CGACCGCTTCCTGCCCGATAAGGCCATCGACCTGATCGACGAGTGCGCCTCCAAGTTGAGAATCGAGATCGACAGCCTGCCGGTGGAGATCGACGAGATCCAGCGCAAGCTCACCCAGGCTGAAATCGAGCGCCAGGCGTTAAAAAAGGAATCGGACCGGGCCTCACGCGAGCGTCTGGCCAAGCTGGACGAAGAAGTCGGCAATCTCAAAGCGGCCATCCACGAGATGAAAGCCCACTGGCAGCAAGAGAAAGAACTCATCCAGCAGATTCGCCAAATCAAGGAGCAGCAGGAGCAGCTCGGGCTCGAGGCCGACCAGGCCCAGCGCGAAGGCGACCTGGCCCGGGTGGCCGAGATCCGCTACGGCCAGTCCAGTGAGCTCGATCGGCGCATGGAAAGCGTGCGGCAGCAGTTGGCCGATCTCCAGGGCGAGAAAAAAATGCTCAAGGAGGAAGTCGACGACGAAGACATCGCCGAGGTGGTCTCCCGCTGGACCGGCATCCCGGTGAGCAAGATGCTCGAGGGCGAGCGCGATAAGCTGGTCCAGATGGAAGAACGCCTAAGCCACCGCGTGATCGGCCAGCCGGCCGCCATCGCTGCTGTCTCCAACGCCGTGCGCCGGGCGCGCTCAGGGCTCCAGGACCCTGACCGGCCCATCGGCTCGTTTATCTTCATGGGCCCCACCGGCGTGGGCAAGACAGAGTTGGCCAAAGCCCTGGCGGCCTTTCTCTTCGACAGCGATCAGGCCATCGTGCGCATCGACATGTCCGAATACATGGAAAAGCATGCCGTGGCGCGCATGATCGGCGCCCCCCCCGGCTACGTGGGCTACGAGGAAGGCGGCTACCTGACCGAGGCTGTCCGGCGGCGCCCCTACGCCGTGGTGCTCTTCGACGAGATCGAAAAGGCCCATCCGGACGTCTTCAACGTGCTCCTCCAGATCCTGGACGACGGCCGCATGACCGACGGCCAGGGCCGCACGGTGGACTTCAAGAATACCATCGTCATCATGACCTCCAACGTGGGCAGCCAGATGATCCAGGAAATGGCCGGCCGCGGCGATCACGCGGAAATGGAACGCCACGTCATGGCGGCCCTGCGGGCCGGCTTCAAGCCCGAATTTTTAAACCGCATCGACGAGACGATCATCTTTCTGGGGCTTGCGCCCGAGCAGATCGCCGCCATCGTCGACATCCAGATGCAGCACCTGGCCCGGCGCCTGGCCGAACGCCGCATGACGCTGACCCTCGGCGACGCCGCCCGGGACCTCCTGGCCCGCAAGGGCTACGACCGCGTCTACGGCGCCCGCCCCTTGAAACGCGCCATCCAGCAATACATCGAAAACCCGCTGGCCATGGAAATCCTCAAGGGTCGCTTCAGCGACGGGGCCAATATCCGCGCCGACTTGGAGGGGGAGGCGATCGTCTTCACAGCGGCGTGATGGCGCATCAGCCTAAAGAATCGGGGTCGGTATCGGCATCGCTATCGGGATCGAATACATAAAGCTTTCCTGAATTTCGATCCCGACCCCGATGCCGATAGCGATACCGAGAAAAACGGAAGCCAAACCCTGATCTCGTGGTTTCGGTGCATGCCTGCGGCACCCTGACCGATCGGGTGATCGGCAAAGCGGTCCAGGCCGGTGCCCGGCTGGCGGTTCTACCCTGCTGCCATGGTCTGAAATTATCGGATACCGGGGGTCTGGATCGCGGGTTACCTGGCAATCGATGTAGTCCGGGCCCGTGGCCTGGCAGCCCGCGGCGACACCGTGATGACGTGCACGATTCCAGCGGACATCACGCCCCAGAACAGACCTCGCATGGCCCATCCCCGGAAAATGATGCCTTGATCTTGCGCCCCATTTGCCGCTAAAGTGTCCAGCCATAAATGGCATCTAATGACCCGGACCGGTGTTCGCGCGCTTTTGAAATCCTCGAGGTCGTCTGACCACGCGCCGCTATGCGGCGGCGGCGGCGCCATCGGTTTCAAAATCGCTGCGGTCCTGCCCTGATCCCAAAATCCGCATTTCTGCATCGGACACCTTGCCGACTTCATTATAATCGTGGATTTTCACGGGATAATGCCCGGCCGGCAGGGTTGCGGTGCCATCGTCTTGCAGCGTCTTGGCGATCCGGTCGGAAGACGGATCAGGCCGACGGGCAATTCACCGCCCGGACACGAACCGTTTTAACCCCGATTACGGAAACGGAGGCTGGCTTTGAAAGAAAAAACCCGGGCCAATGTCTACAAGGCCTTTATCGGCGAGGCCAAGGCCTATTTCCGGCTGGTGGCCTACGCGGAAAAGGCGGACGAGGAAAATATACCCCAGATTGCGCTTTTGTTTCGCGCCATCGCCGAGGCCGAACGGGTGCATGCCACGCGCCAGCTCGGTCTGGTGAAGGACCTGCTGGTGAAGGATACCGACACCAACCTTGAAAATTCCTTCCAGCGCGAGAAAACGGTGAGTGAAAACATCTATCCCGAATTCATCAAGGATGCTGAGGACGAAGACGAGCCGGCCGCGGCCCTGGCCTTCAGCCATGCCCGCGATGCGGAATCCTATCACGCCAAACTCTATGAACGCGCCATCATGAACCTGATCAAGGACGTGGTCAAAGCCTACCAGGTCTGCCAGGTCTGCGGCTACGTCACCGACAAGAGGATCCCCAAAAAATGCCCGGTCTGCGGGGCGCCTCCGGAACAGTTCAAAACAGTGGCGGCTTAATCCTGGGTTCTGATGGAAGGCGCCCTTTGCCTTAGCTAGATAACCATCAGGGGCGTTGAGATGCGGCCGAAAATCATCCCCGCTGACAGCGGTGCCGAATTCCCAGCGGTGAAATACCACGGAGGAAGTCCAATGTACGAGCATGCGCTATGTGTGTACCCCTATCGAAAAGACCTCAAAAAATTCATGTTCGTGCCGCCGCTGGGACTCGAAATCATCGGCCGGATTATCGAGCCCTATGCCCGGGAAATGGACATCGTCGATCTGCGCGCAGCACCCGGCGAGGTTGGTGATTATCTGCGTGCGGAAACGGATCTGGTCTGCTTTTCGGTCAATTGGAATCGCCATCCCAATTTTATCCGGCGCCAGATTAGCGCCGTACCGTCGGACATTTTCACCGTCATCGGCGGCCGGCATGCCACCGAAGACCCCGAAGGATGGCTGTCGCGCTTTCCCAATGTGGACGTGGTGGTGCGCGGTGACGGCGAGGAAACCGTGGACGCGCTCTGCCGGGGGAAGGCCCTCGAAGAAATCGACGGCTTGAGCTATCGCGACAATGGACGTATCGCCCATAACCCCGTCCGCCGAAGCGGCGCCGTCAAGGACGACTACCACCCCAATCGCGATCGTCGCCGCCGCCCCTATGAAATCAAGATCATGAAGTCCCACACCGGCATTGAATTCGATGCTGTCTCCGGATCACGCGGCTGCCCCTACAACTGTGCCTTCTGCTCCTTCAGCCGCAATCCCTGGGGGGAAAAACGCCGTTGGTCCGGGCGTACGCCCGAGTCCATCGTTGATGAACTCGAACAGATCCGGGCGCCCTTCTTGGGCTTTACCGATGATATCTTCACGCATGATCCGAAGCGTGTCGAACGCATCTGCGACCTGATCCTCGAACGCAATATCCGCAAGAAGTACGTTATCAACGCCCGCCTCGAAATCGCCCGCCACCCGGAACTTGTGGATAAAATGGCCCAAGCCGGATTTGCCATCCTGCTGCTGGGTATCGAATCCGCCCACGATAAAACCCTGCGGGCCATGGGCAAAGGTTTCGATACCGACCGTATCAGAAAATACTGCGCGGTGCTTCGTAAAAGGGCCATGTTATTGAACGGCTACTTCATTCTCGGCAATATCGGCGAGAGCGTCAACGATATGGAACAGATCGTACCGTTCGCCCATGAAATCGGCCTGGATACCATCTTGCTTTCCCGCTTACGGCACAATCCCTTTTCCGGCCTGACGGATCTGGTGGCCCGCAACCCCGGGTATCATCTCGCGCCCAATGGGAAGGTGTATTCCGACCACTGTTCGCTGGCGGAGCTGAAAGCACTGCGTCGCCGGCTGTATCAACAATTTTACAGCAAGCACCAGATCCTGCGGATTCTCGACAAGGGTCGGCGCAGCGGTTTGCTGAAAATAGCCCTGAACCAAGGGGCCGGCAATGCCGTCAACTTCGTCAGGGGCCTCGGCCGGGCCTGGCACTCCGGGCGTCGTATGGCGGCATGACCCGGCCGACGCGCCTGAGCGTTTCTCCACATCGTGTCGCCGCATCCGGACCCACCATGCGAGGCCAGACGGCAACTTGAACGGATTGGAGGGTTTCGTTTTGGAATGCCCGCAATGCCATGCCAGCATTTCCTCTGATCAGCATTTTTGCGGCCAGTGCGGCCACAAGCTTGAAAAAGTCTGTCCCACCTGCGCCCACCCGGTCCTTCCCACCTACAAATATTGCGGCCAGTGCGGTCTGGACCTGACGGCGGCTAACGAGCCCATAGGCGATAGGCTTTCACCGGATGACACCCTGAAGAAGTTTCAGCGCTATCTTCCCAAGGGGCTTGCCGAAAAGATCCTGGCCCAGAAGGATAAAATCGAAGGCGAGCGCAAACAGGTTACGGTGATGTTCTGTGATATGGCCGAATTTACCCGGCTATCCGAAAAAATCGGCCCCGAAAGCATTTACGCTGTGATGGATCAGATCTACGAAATCCTGATCAACAACGTGCATGAATACGAGGGGACGGTCAACGAGATGACGGGGGATGGCATCATGGCGCTTTTCGGAGCCCCCATCGCCTATGAAGATGCGCCCCAGCGCGCCATTCGCGCCTCCCTCGCGATTCACCGCGATGTCGCCCGATTCAACGACCGGATGCGGCGCGACAACATCGAAATCGCCCCCATCAAAATGCGCATCGGCATCCATTCCGGTCCCGTCGTGGTGGGCGCCCTTGGAAACGACCTGCGCGTTGAATTCAAGGCCGTGGGTGACACGGTCAACCTGGCATCCCGCATGGAAGGCCTGGCAGAGCCGGGCACCATTCTTGTCACCGAGGCCACCTACGGCCTGACCGAGGGCCTGTTTCGATTTGAAGCCCTGGGAGACTACCGCATCAAGGGTAAAACCGGGACGGTCAAAACCTACCGGGTGATTGCCCCCAGTTCGCGCCGCACCCGTTTCGATGTCAGCGCCGAGCGCGGGCTGACCCCCTTTGTCGGCCGTAAAAGCGAACTCGAGTTGATTCTCGACAGTTTCGAGCGGATCAAGTCGGGACGCGGTCAGGCCTTTTCAATCATCTCCGAAGCGGGGCTGGGCAAATCGCGGCTTTTGTATGAATTCCGCAAAGCAATCGCCAGCGAAGACGTCCATTTTCTGGAAGGGAAATGCCTCTCCTACAGCAGGGGTATCGCTTATCACCCCGTCATTGACCTCCTGAAATCTATTTTCAGTGTCAAGGATGACGATCCGGACGCGGAAAGAAGGAAAAAAGTAGAGAACCGCCTGGTTCCCCTGGGTGCCGATGCGCAACGGGCGACGCCCTACCTCCTGGAGCTCTTGTCCGTTCAGGACAGCGGGATAGACCAGCTCAACATGAGCTCCGAAGCGAAAAAGGACCGCATCACCGAGGCCCTGCAGATGGTTCTGCTCAAGGGATCCCAGCAGCGCCCGGTGGTGATCGCGATCGAGGACCTGCACTGGGTCGATACAAACTCGGAAGGCGTTCTGAAATACATTCTGGAGAGCATACCGGGATTCCGCATCCTCCTGATATTCACCTATCGCCCCGAGTTTATACCCAACTGGGGAACGCGTTCCTACCACAACCAGTTAACCCTCAATCGGCTCTCCAACCGCCATGTTGTCGAAATGATGACCCACCTGTTGGGCACCGCCAGCTTCGACACCCTGGTGGAAGAACTCATTCTTGACAAGACCGAAGGCGTGCCCTTTTTCATCGAAGAATTTATCCTGTCACTCAAAAACTTGAAAATCATCGAGAAAAACCGTGTTGCTTACCACCTCACCCCGCGAATCAACGAAGTCACCATTCCCTCGACGATCCAGGATGTCATTATGGCACGGGTCGATGCCCTGCCACCGCGAACCAAAGAAATCCTGCAAATCGCTTCGGTGATCGAGCGCGAGTTCAGCTACGAGATGATCAAGACGATTACGGACCTTGTGGACCAGGAACTTAGCGACCACCTCGCGATCTTGAAGGATTCCGAGCTGATCTATGAAAGAAGAACCTTCCCGCAGACGACTTATGTCTTTAAACACGCCCTCACCCGCGAAGTCGTCTATGACGGCATTTTGTCGACACAAAAGCGCGCCTGGCACCAGAAAGTCGGCCTGGCCATCGAAGCGGCCCATCAACAGGACTTGGGTGCCTATGTGAGCGTCCTCGCGCATCATTTTATCAAAAGCGGGCAGCTCGCCAAAGGCGCTGATTATCTGAGACAGGCCAGCAAGAAGGCCGAGGCCAGCGCCTCGCTCAATGACGCCATTGCCTACGCACGCAAACGGGTCGAGGCCCTGGAAGCCCTGGATCCAAGCGCTGATGTGATTACCAAGATCATTGACGCCCGGACATCGCTGGGTCTTTACACCTCCCAGACCGGCCGACTTGGGGAGGCCAAGGATGCCATCGATCCCATTACAAAATTGGCGATCGAAGCCGACGATAAAAAGCGATTGTCGCAGATCTACACCATCTTGGGTACCCACCACTACATGTTCGAAGAGGCGTTTGAGGCGGCCTTTCAGGGCTTGAAAAAGGCTCTCCGTCTGGCCGAAGAAATGAACGAAATGATTGTGACGGTTCTGGCCAACTATTACCTGGGCGTGGCCTATACCTTTGACTGCCAATTCGAGCGGGCCATCGAGCATATCAAGAATGCCCTGCATATCAACACCAGCGTTAAAAACCTCTGGGGCATGTCGGTGATGCAAAGCCACCTGAGCCTGCCCTACAATTACAGCGGGAAAATCCGCACCGGCTTTCAGCATAGTGAAGAAGCCGTTCGACTCGCCGAGGAAAGCGGCGACATCTTCTCCAAGGCCATGGCCTACACCCTCCATGGCTTTTCCTGCTACTATATGGGCCATTTCAGGGAAGCCATCCACAACCTTACCCAGGGCGCCGCCTTCGGGGAGCGCATGAATTACTTCGCCTGGAACGCCGTATCGCAGTACTACTTAGGCGAATCACATCTCGCCATGGGGCAATATCAGCCGGCCCAGTCCTATTACGAACGGGCCATATGGTTTCTGCAGAACAACATCTGGTTTCCGTCTTTTCTGAATTTCAACCGGATCGCCCTGGCGCGCACGGAACTGTTTCACCAATCGCAGCAAATCCAGGTTAAAAACCTGATCCGGCACGCCGCGCAGAACAAATTGAAACTTTTTGAAGGGCAGGCCCAGCGGAAAATGGGTGATATTTTTCTCAACAGCGGCGGCCGCGGTGTGGCCAAAGCCGAAAAATGGATTCAGCGCGCCATTGCATCGGATCAGCGCAATGGGGTCATGTTCGAACTCGGGCAGGACCATGCCCTGCTGGCCGCCTACTTCAAACAGCAGGGCGATATGCTGCAAGCCCGCCGCTGTTTGAAGCAAGCCCAAAACATCTTCGAAAACTGCGGGGTCGAGTTGTGGGTCAAGCAGTGCCAGAATTTGGCCGTCTGACCCGAGGAGGTCCCATGCCCAAACCATGAGGATTGAAGGCCCCGTCTTCGGTCCCGATCACCGCGGGGGCGGTCACGGCCTTGGGCACCAGACCGATGCCGAACAGGCCGGAGCCGCACGCGGTGGGCGGGCCATGCGAACCGCCGCAGGACCTTGCGGGGACGCACTAGCCGCATCGCGGCTTTTGGTTGAATTCGTCGTGGCGAGCGCCTATACTGGACCCGCCTATGAAATTGAGCCACCGCGAAAGACTGCAGCTGTTCTACGAACAATTTTCCGGCAGCGACCATGTGCTGGTCCTGATGAATGCCGATCCGGATGCCATGGCCAGTGCCATGGCCCTCAAACGACTTTTGTGGCGCAAGGTCGCCGGGATCACCCTGGCCCACACCAACATCATCCGGCGTCCGGACAACCTAACCATGATCCGCCTGCTCGGTATTCGCCTGCAGCACGTGGACACCATCGATCTCAGGCGGCACAGCCGCTATGTCTTGGTGGACTCCCAGCCCGATCATCACGAATATTTCCGCCAGGTGGCCTTCGACGTGATCATCGACCACCATCCCGACACCGCGCCCGCGGCCCCCTTTGTGGACATCCGTCCGCGCTACGGGGCCACGGCCACGCTCATGACCGAATACCTGCGGGCGGCGCGTATCAAACCCTCGAAAAAACTGGCCACCGCCCTGTTTCACGCCATCAAGACGGATACGCGCAATTTCGAGCGGCAGACCCAGATCGAGGATGTGGTTGCCTTTCAATACCTTTTCCGCTATGCGAATATCCCCCTGGCGCGGCATATCGATCAGGCCGACCTTCAGATGAACTTTCTGAAGTATTTCAGCAAGGCGATTGCCGACCGCCGTTTTCGCAAGGGCAAAATGTTCGTTCACCTGGGGGCGGTTCACAATCCCGACGTGTGCGTCCTGCTGGCCGAGTTTTTCATGCGCATCGATACGGTCCGCTGGAGCATCGTATCGGGGATTTGCGAAAAACGCCTGACCGTGGTTTTTCGCAATGACGGCCTGCGGCGCAACGCCGGCGACGTGGCCCACGAAAGCTTCGGGGCTTTCGGATCGGCCGGGGGGCATCAAACCATGGCCCGGGGAGAGCTGCCCCTGGCATCGCTGCCCGCTTCGGTGGACACCCGGGATGCCCGCAAATTGTTGAACTGGCTGATCAACCGCGTGCAAAAAAGAGCCGGTAAGAAATGACCACCAACAATACGGCCGCCATCCATATTACGGTTCTGGGTTCGGGCACCTGTGTGCCGTCGCTGACACGCAGCGCCTGCGCCGTGTTGATGACCGTGGGGGCCTCGCAGCTGCTGTTCGACATCGGCCCGGGCACTATGCGCCGGCTGCTGGAGGCCGGCGTTCAGGTGCAGGACCTTTCCCATGCCCTTTTAAGCCACTTCCACCCCGATCATACCGGTGAGCTGGCCCCGTTGATCTTCGCCAACAAATACCCGGAGGCCGACCGGCGCCGGAGCCCGCTGACCCTGATCGGCGGCCCCGGCTTCCGCGGTTTCATGAAGCGCCTGGAGGGGGTTTACGGGGACTGGATCCGCCTGGCCGACGGTATGCTGCAGGTGGTCGAGGCTGCGCCGGCGGACGGATTCCGCCATACCGCCGAGGGCTGGCGGGTGGAAACGATGCCGGTGCGCCACAATCCCGAAAGCGTGGCCTTTCGGGTGACCCTGGACCACGGTCCCGCGGTGGTCTATTCCGGCGACACCGAATATTCTGAAAACCTGGTGGCGCTGGCCCGGGAAGCCGATCTGCTGATCTGCGAGGCAGCCCGGCCGGACGAAGATCCGGTGCGCGGGCATCTGACCCCGTCGCTGGCCGGCCGCATGGCCGCCGAGGCCGGCGTGCGTCAACTGATGCTGACCCATTTCTACCCCGACTGCGAGAACGTCGATCTGGTTGCCCAGTGCCGACGGACCTATGCCGGGCCGGTCCTGCTGGCCCGCGATCTGATGACCCTCAAGGTGACCTGATCCCATGCGCTACTTCCCGGTCTATCTGGATATCCAGAATCGCCCCTGTCTGGTGATCGGCGGCGGCGGCGTCGGAACCCGCAAAGCCCGGACGCTGTTGCGCGCCGGCGCCCGGGTGACGGTGGTGAGCCCCGAAGCGACCCCGCAGCTTGAGGCCCTGGCTGCGGAAGGCCGCATCCGGCTGCACCGCCGACCCTATACCGACCTGGACATGGAAGGCGTTTTTCTGGTGTTCGGCACCACGGATAACCGCGAATTGAACCGCCGAATCAGCGAAGATGCCCAGCGTCTGGGGGTATGGTGCAATATTGCCGATCAGCCGGACCGGGGACAGTTCGTGCTCCCGGCGGTGGTCTCGCGGGGCGATTTGCTGATCAGCATCGCCACCTCCGGCAAGAGTCCGGCCCTGGCCCGGCGGATCCGCCGAGAAATCGAGACGGCCTACGGGCCGGAATACGCCCGACTGCTTGATTTATTAGGGGCCCTGCGGCAACGGCTTTTATCCCAGGGCCACGACCCCCAGGGTCATAAAAAACTATTTGAAGCCCTGCTGGACAGCGATCTCCTGGAATCGATCCGCGCCGGCGATACCGAGCGGATCGAATGCTGCCTGAAGGAACACTGCGGGGATACCATTGTTTGGGAAGACTTGATGACCCCGGCACCGTAACGTCGACCGGGGCGGAAAGACCGGCAAGCGCCTATGGAAATCGGAATCCTGCTGACCATCGTGTTCTATGCCGCCAGCACGGCCGCCTACACCATTTTCCTGGTGCGGCAGAAAAAACAATACTATCGCGGCGGGGTGATGCTGCTCGCGGTCGGGTTCACGATTCACCTGATCATGATTGTGATCGGTACGATCCAGGCCGGCCACCTGCCGGTCAACACCCTGCGCGATACCCTCTCTTTCGGTGCGCTGGCCGTGGCCGGTGTTTTTCTGCTCTTCCAGTACCGCTATCGTCTCAAGGTCCTGGGGGTCTTCACCGCCCCCCTGGCCGCTGTCATCATGATCATCGTGGCCCTGATGCCCGTCACGGTCATGCCGGCCCAACCGGTATTGAAAAGCATGTGGTTGGTATCCCACGTGGCCCTTATCTTCATCGGCGAGGCCAGCCTGGCGCTGGCCTGCGGAATCGGCATTCTGTATCTGGTTCAGGAGCAGGCCATCAAATCCAAAAAACCCGGTTTTTTCTTCCGGCGGCTGCCGTCCCTGGATTTGCTGGATTCGGCCGGCCAGACCTGTATTCTGGCCGGTTTCGTGATGATGACCCTGGGCCTGGCCACGGGCCTCATCTATGCCAAGAGCGTGTGGGGACGGTTCTGGAGCTGGGATCCCAAGGAGGTCTGGTCCGGTATTACCTGGCTGCTTTACGCCATCCTGATCCACGAGCGGCTGGCCTTGGGCTGGCGCGGTCGACGGGCGGCCATTATGGCCATCATTGGCTTTGCCACCGTCCTGTTTACTTTTCTGGGGGTTAACCTTTTCATGAGCGGCCATCACGGCGCCTTTACGCAGTGATCCGGCCGCTGGCAACAAAGGGATCGGCGCGATCACGGGATCGCGGCCGACAGAACATGACCGCCAAACTCGACATCATTCTCATCGGTCTCAACCATAAAACGGCATCGGTCGAAATCCGCGAATGCCTCGGTTTCAGCGGCGACGATCAGGATACGGCGCTTGAAAGGCTGAGCGCCCTGGAGACCGTGGAGGAAGTGCTCCTGGTCTCGACCTGCAACCGGGTCGAAGTGCTGCTGACCTCCACGGCCGTGAACGCCACCGTCGAGGCGGTCATCAATTTCCTGGCCGAAAACAATGACATCCCGGCCCAGGAATTCAAGGACAAGCTCTACGTGCACATCGGACCGGAGGCCGTACGGCACATTTTCCGGGTGGCCGCCAGCCTGGACTCCATGGTCGTGGGCGAACCCCAGATCCTGGGACAGATCAAAAGCGCTTACCTTCAGGCCACCCTGAAGAAAACCTCGGGCGTCATTCTGAACCGCTTGCTGCACAAAACGTTTTTCGTGGCCAAACGCATCCGCACCGAAACAGGCATCGGTGACCACGCGGTATCCATCAGCTACGCCGCCATCGAACTGGCCCGCAAGATCTTCGGCGAATTGGCCGGACGCCAGGTCCTGCTGATCGGTGCCGGCGAAATGGCCGAGCTGGCGGTGGAACATTTGATCCGGCAGCGCTCCGGCCAAATTCTGGTGGCCAACCGCACCTTCGACCGGGGGGTCGACCTGGCCAGCCGCTTCGGCGGCCGGGCCATTCGTTTTGAAGAGATTGCGGAAGAACTGCGCAATGTCGACATCATCATCAGCTCCACGGGATCGCCGGACTATGTCGTGCGGCGCGCGCAGGTCAAAAAAATCCTGCGCGGCCGCCGCAGCCGGCCGCTGTTCTTCATCGACATTGCCGTTCCGCGCGACATCGAACCGGCCATCAACCGTCTAAACAACACCTATGTCTACGATATCGACGATCTGAAGAACGTCATCGAGGAGAACATCGAAGACCGTCAACATGCGGCCTTGAAAGGCGAGCGCCTGGTGGACGAAGCCGTCATACGCTTCCGGCAGTGGTATGATAGCCTGGATGTGGTGCCCACGATTGTGGCCCTGCGCCAGCAACTGGAGGACAAGATCCGGGCGGAAGCCGAACGCACCCGCCTGAAGCTGGCCCCCAAACTTTCCGAAGCCGACGCCGAGGCCTTCGAAAAAATGACCCAGGCCCTGGTCAACAAGATCCTGCACGAACCCACCACCCTCCTCAAACGGGCGGAAGGCCACGACGACAAGGCCACGCTTCTGGCCACCACGCGCCGGCTCTTCAAGCTGGACGACTGACGACCACGTAAAAAGCCCGACAGCGGCGTTACGCTTCGCCCCTCTTCATTGCGGCGTACTTGAGTACGCCTCATTCCTCGGGGCTCGCAAGCCGTCTGCCGAACTTTTTACGTGGCCGTCCGGATATTGATTCTGCCCAATTCAATCGACGGCAAACGATTCTGCTCCATAAAGGGTAGATTTTGGTTCAGGCCAAGGCCGCAGTGCTTTTGGAACCGCAGGCGTAGTGATACTACGTCGAGGATTCCAAAAGTGCGAGAACGCCGGCCTGGGCCAAAAGATGGCCTTTATGGCTGGACACGCGTTTTATCGGGCCAGGGGCACAGGCGCCGGATGGGACAGGCCGGACAGTCGGGGTTGCGCGCCCGGCAGGTCTCCCGGCCGAAATAGATGAGCCGCAGGCAGAAATCACTCCAGTCGTCGGGGGGCATGAGATCCATCAGGTCGAATTCGATCTTGACCGGGTTGCTGTGCGGCGTGAGCCCCAGACGCCGGGAAATCCGCGCCACATGGGTGTCGACGACCACGCCCGGAATGCCGAATGCCGCCCCGAGGACCACATTGGCGGTTTTACGACCCACCCCGGGCAGGCGGGTGAGGGTCTGCAAATCGGCAGGCACCTTCTCGTCGTGCTGCGCCACCAGGACCTGGGCGCAGCGCTTGAGATTGCGCGCCTTGTTGCGGAAAAACCCCGTGGAACGAATGTATTCCTCGATGGTCGCCACCGGGGCCGCCGCCATTTTAGCGGGCGTGCCGAATTCCGCAAACAGACGTCCGGTGACCTTGTTGACCTGGCGGTCCGTGCACTGGGCCGACAGAATGGTGGCCATCAGGAGTTGAAACGGACTGTCGTGGTCAAGCTGCGTCTTGACATTCGGATAGGCACTTCTTAGGATTTTCCTGATTTTGGTCAGCCGCGTTTTAGGGGTCATCCGTGACCCTTCCTTCCCGTCGCCCATCCGTCGAATCCCTGTGAATGCAGCATCCGTGGCAGATGGCGACCGGTTGTCGGCACGCATTAAAGCGCTATGCGGGGATCAATTCGCAATCGGAATTCTCTAACATGGCTGAATCCGAAAAAAAAGCCGTTCGGGCCCTGGGTTTGTGCTCCGGCGGGCTGGACAGCATCCTGGCCGGGGTCGTGCTCCGCGAGCAGAATATCGACGTCGCCTGGATTACCTTCGAAACGCCTTTTTTCTCGGCCGACAAGGCGCGGGCCGCATCCCGGATCACAGGCATCCCGCTGACGGTTCAGGAACTCACCCCGGTTTATCTCGAGATGCTGCGCAATCCGCCGTGCGGCTACGGGAAGTATATGAACCCCTGTATGGACTGCCATGCCCTGATGTTCCGGCAGGCGGGCCAGTGGATGCAGTCCCAGGGGTTCGACTTTCTGTTCAGCGGCGAAGTTCTCGGTCAGCGTCCCATGAGCCAGACCAGACCATCCCTGCGCTACGTCGAAAAGCAATCCGGTTTCGAAGGCTATATCCTGCGCCCCCTGAGTGCGCACCGACTGCCCGAAACCATCCCGGAGCAAAAAGGTTGGGTGAACCGGGAGCGACTGCTGGACCTCGGCGGCCGCTCACGCAAACCCCAGATCAAGCTCGCGGCGCAATTCGGTATATCTGATTATCCCGCGCCGGCCGGCGGCTGTTTGCTGACCGACCCGGGCTATTCGCGCCGCCTCGAGGATCTTTTCGCGCACCAGACCCAAACCCGGACGGCGGAACTCGAAATGCTCAAATACGGCCGGCACTTCAGGCTGGATGAGGCCACCAAGATCATCGTGGGCCGCACCCAGAAGGACAACCAGAACATTCTGGCCCAGCATGATCCCCACCGGGACACGACCCTGAACGTCACAAACTATCCGGGACCCGTCGTGGTCGTGGCCGGCCGGGCTTCCGGGAAGGCCCTCTCGACGGCGGCGTCAATCTGCGCAGGCTACAGCAAGGCGGCCCGACAAACCGAGGTCGAGGTGTTGGCCAGCGGCCCGGACGGTCGCCAGACCCTGACGGTGAAACCGCTGCGGCCGGATGACGTGCACGACCTCATGATTTGAAATCGCCGTAGGAAAAAACGAAAAGGGTCGGTCTCCAGTAAGGATGACGCGCCCGGCGGCAATCGCTATTTTCGGGCCCGGGCCCGCAGCTGCCCGCAGGCCGCGGATATCTCCCGGCCCTTGCTTTGGCGGATGATGGCGGTGTAACGCCGGTCCACGAGAATCCTCTGGAAGGCCTGGATGGTGGTCTCGTGCGGGCACTGATAGCGGCAGCCCGCATGCGCGTTGAAGGGAATCAAATTGATCTTGGCGCGGATCGGTCGCAACAGATCCGCCAGACGGTGAGCATCGGCCGGCGTGTCGTTGACCCCTTCGAGCAGGATGTATTCGAAGGTGATGCGACGCTGGGGTGCCAGCGGATAGCGGCGACAGGCTTCCAAGAGCATTTCCAGCGGATAGCGCCGGTTGATGGGCATCAGGCGGCTGCGGGTTTCGTTGTCGGTGGCATTGAGCGAGACGGCCAGTCCGATATCCGTGTCGCGCCCCAGGTCGGCCATGCGGGGCACCAGCCCGGCCGTGGAGACCGTGATCTTGCGTTTCGAAAAGCCGAAGCCAATCTTGTTGTCCCGCAGCATGCCGATCGCCGCAATCAGCTGGCGGTAGTTGGCCAACGGCTCACCCATGCCCATGAAAACGATATTCGTCAACTGCTCCGGTGCGGCCAGACCGCGGCGAATATCGCGCACCTGGGACAGAATCTCCCCCGCAGACAAGTTGCGCCGAAACCCCCCGTGGGCCGTCAAGCAGAAGCGGCAGTCCTGGGCGCACCCCACCTGGCTGGAGACACACAGGGTGAAATGATCGCGCTCGGGGATCAGTACACTTTCAATGCGCTCGCCATCGGCCATCTCGAAGAGGAATTTCTGCGTGCCGTCACCTGCGGTTTCATGTTCACGAAGGTGCGGGCGCCCGATGGTAAACGTATCGGCCAGTCGTCCGCGCAAGGCCTGCTTGAGATTGGTCATGGCCTCGAAGCGATCGACCTGATCCCGATAGATCCAGCGCAGGATCTGGTCGGCCCGGTAAGGCGCCTCACCGGCGGCGGCCAGCCATTGTCCCAGCGTTGCACGGTCCAAATCTTTGATATCTTTTTTTATGATGAGGGCCCTTTACAAACCATTATTTTGTTTGCATTTTTTAAGGTGGTGCGTTATTGGGCGGTTAATCCTGTTTTATTCTTTGGTCCGCCCAACCCGCCTGTAAAGACTTAAAGGAATCCATCTCCCCCGGGAGCGTCTTATTGCCGTTTAATCACTTCCTTTTATTCTTGACATAGCATTTTCAAAATTCTAAGTTCAACGATTTATGACAATCGACAGCCACTGGGGTCATGTGTATGTTTGAAAACCTGTCCGACAATCTTGAGTCCGTATTTAAAAAGCTCAAGGGGCAAGGCAAGCTGACGGAAAAGAACATCGACGAGGGTCTCCGCGAAGTCCGGATCGCCCTTCTGGAGGCCGATGTCCATTTCCGTGTGGTCAAGCGCTTTATCGCCGCTATTCGCGCCCAAGCCCTCGGTCAGGAGGTCATGACCAGCCTGACGCCCGGGCAACAGGTTGTCAAGATTGTCAACGAGCAACTGACTGAACTGATGGGCGCCCAGCACGAGGCCTTGAACCTCAGCGGACCCCGTCCGGTGGCGGTGATGCTGACGGGGCTTCAGGGCTCGGGCAAAACCACCACCGCGGGCAAATTGGCCGTGCATCTGCGCAATCAGGGGCGCAAACCCTACCTGGTGCCGGCCGACGTCTACCGCCCGGCGGCCATCGAACAGCTGACCAAGCTGGGGGATCAGCTGACGGTCCCG
>JASFTA010000006.1:0-15977 GCA_050114115.1 Desulfobacterales bacterium
TGAATGCCGGCAGCCTCCAGAATGGCACTGACCGGCGTTCCCAAACGGGCCGTCACCACCTTGACCCGACCGCTTTTATCGATCAGGGTAACGATTTTCTCGACCGGTACGTGTCCGGATTGATAGGCCTTGCCGATGGCGGCCACGGATTCGGCACTGAAAAAAGCATAGCCCATGTCCTCACAGCTTTTTTTCGCTGGCACCTCCACACCGAAAGCATGGTAGAGCACCAGCTTGGGCTGGGCCCAGGGGTAGTCCGGCAGCACCGCCTTGAGTTCGTCGGCACCGGTGTGGCCGAACCCCGCAATCAGGTCACGGGGGACGGCGATGGCTACTTTTTCCGCCCCGGCGGCCGCCTTGAGCACTTCGATGCCCTTGGTGATGGCATCGATCTCCGTGCGGATGGCATACTGATTCGTGCCCACCAGAAGATCGGTGTCGACCCCGCTCACCACGATGGTGTGGATCGGCCGGTTGGGATCCCCCAGAAGCTCCAGGGGCGGTTTGCCGGGGGCATTCACAAGATAGGCGCGCAGGCTCTCCAGGGTTGGTTCAAGATCTTCGATGGGCGCCGCCATCTCATCGGCCGCCACCTCGATGTCGAGGGCCGTGAAATTTTTACCGAAATCGCCCGGATAGGGGTAAATGGCGCTGATTTTACCGGTGACGCTGGCAATGGCATAGGCCTCGCTGTCGTGGAAAGGGGCCAGCTTCTGACCGGTCTGGACGGAGTCGCCTTCGGATAGATCCACCTCTGATTTTTTCTCGATCATCTGGTCGATCAGCAGGGTGGCTTTGCCGAGGTCGTCGATGGCCTGGGCCGGCAGAGGGGATTGCGGCAAGAGCGCATATTGAAACACGGATGCCCCTGATTGGCTTTGCAATTGTTTCATCATGATCTAACCCTTTTATCCATGATTCACAGAGCGGAATGTGAGAACAAGGTGGACGGCCATTACATAAGGTGGCATTCAGCGCATTCGATGGGCCCGGCACCGATACCGGCATGGCATTCTTTGCACTGCGCGTGGGTGGCATCCGTACGTCCCATCATCTCGGTGTCTTCGTAGTACTCTTCCTCGTGGCATTCATTGCACACTTCCGGATCGGAGGCCTTGCCGGCTTCCTGGGGGTGACACGCGCCACAGGCCCGAAGCTCTTCCGGCTCCATATCCTCGGCGTGATGATGGTGGCACTCGAGACATTCGACATCATAGCCCGTATTGTGCTCGATATGCTGAAAAAGCGCAGGACCGGTGGCACTGCGGTATTGAATACGGTTGGGAATCTGGGGGGAATTGATGGGAAAGGCGGCGTAGCAGAGAACGCCGACAATGAAGAGGACGACAGCCACGCTGAGAACCAGCTTCACATCTTTCTCCGAGGTCATACGCGATCCATTCCTTCGTATCTTAGTTAGCGGTGGGAGGGTGCTGCAAACTGGACAAATTTGACTACCATACTGGCCATAACCCTGCAAGTCATTTTTTAAATCCAAGGTTTTGGAATAACAAAAAAAATTCGCATTGTTGAATTTTTTTACGGGGACAGCCGGAAGCTGAAAAATGCTGTTTTCAAAGCTAAAACGGCACTGATTGGCGCCGGTCAACGATGGGCGGTGGCGGCTGAAAACAAGCGTCGGGAAGATCGCGGCAGGTCTATGGTGTTTGCGGCGCGCATGCCCGGCAGCGCTGACAGGATTGCGCGGGGGGTTAGGGGTCTGTGGGCTTTAGCGCGAGGGCGCGCTGGTATTCCCGCCAGAGGAAGTCCCGACTGACGCCGGTGTCAATGAAATCCCAGGGAAGTAATTCATGCCGGGGGCGTTCGCGCAGGGTAAAGAAATCGGTGTCGATGGTCGCTGCTTTCAAGGTGGACGGCCAGCCGCCGCCCATCTGATGATGCTGCCGCAGGATGCGGGCGACCCGCCGGTCACCGCGGGCCAGCAGGGCCTGAACATAGGCCTCGCGGACGCTTTCATTCTGGAAACGAACGTTGGCGATGCGCGCGAGCTTTTTACGCAGGGTGCGGATCCGTTTTTTCAGCATTCGCGGCGGGGCCATCGCGACCCATTGAAAGGGGGTCGCCGGCTTGGGCACGAAGGGCGTGGCATTGACGGTGAGCGTGCCGATCCGTTTCATCTTCCGGCTGGCATCCAGAAATACCGATTTGATTTTCTCACAGAGGGTTACGATGGCGTGGCTGTCGTCGTCGGTTTCGGTGGGCAGGCCGACCATGAAATAGAGTTTCAGATTGGGAATGCCGGCGCGCACCAGTTTCTCGGCGGCCTGGAGGATGTCTTCTTCCGCTAGCCCCTTGTTGATCACCCGGCGCAGACGCGGGGATCCGGCCTCGGGGGCGATGGTGGCCGTCTTGGTGCGGTTGGCGCGCAGCACCGCCAATAGTTCGTCGGTCAGGGCGTCGGCGCGCAGGGAACTGAAGGAGAGCCGCAGCCCGGTATCCTTGACCTGCGCGCATAGTTCCCCGAGGCCGGGATAATCCGAAACCGCGGCGCCCACCAGCCCGACCCGATGGGTGGTGCGGGCGGCCTCGCGCAGGCAGGCTTCCAGAAATCGAGGATGCCGATAGCGCGGCGGACGGTAGATATAGCCGGCGCTGCAGAATCGGCACCCATGGGGGCATCCCCGACTGACCTCGATCAGGCAGGTGTCGGCAAAGGTCGTATCCGGCGTCAATATTGTGGTCGCGGTTTTCAGGGTGGCCACATCAGCAGGTTTGGGCGACTTGACCCGGGCGACGCGGTCTTCGGCCGCCGTAAAGGTCGCGAGGGGGCCATTCGGATGATAGCTCGGTTGATAATGACTTGGTACATAGGCTCCCGGTACGGCGAGCGGGATTTGATCCAGGAGCGCCCGCCGATCGCCGGCCCGGCGATAACGCTCCAGGAAGGCCGGCAGCGTGGCTTCGGCTTCGCCGATCAGAAACAGGTCGAAGAATGCGGCCAGCGGTTCGGGATTCAGCATGACCGCGACCCCGCCAGCCATCACGAGGGGCGCTTCGGGGCCGCGATTCCGGGCCTCGAGGGGCATTTCGCTGGCGTCAAGTAGCCGCAGAATGTGGGGGTAGTCATTTTCAAAGGCGATCGAAAACGCCAGAATATCAAAATCACGGGCCGGCCGACGATTTTCACGTGAAAGCAGATTCGCCCCTGGTGATAAAACCGGCGTGTCGGCCAGAAAACGCTCGCAGATCACGTCGGGTTCGCGATTGAACAACCGATAGATGGTCTGGAAGCCCAGGTTGGACATGGCCAGACCATAGTGGTTGGGATAAAATAGGCCGACTTTGATTTGATCCGCCCACGGCTTGCGGATCATGCCGATCTCGGCGGGGTGATCTTCGGGGGTATGGGGGGTCACATTCATGGGCGGCCGTGTTTCCCGAACATGATTCGCTGTCGGGGTGAACCCCGTATGGGGTGGCCCCGTTCCGCAACGGGGGGGGACCGCTGCGGAGCGGGGTACCCGTGCGCATGGACTCCCAGAGAATATAGGCGTTTAGCTGAAAGTCAATGCGCCGTTTCCCATCCCGATCGACGGCGATACAGCCTTCGGGAATCCCGGAGGTCGCCGATCAGTCGGCCTTGCGCCGTAAAAAGGTCGGCACGTCGAGATCGGTTTCATCGACCACACGCTGTGAAAAGTGATCGAAGCCCGCCTCGCCGCCGGCCGCCGCTCGGCGCTCCCGCATGAAGGTCGGTTTTTCGTAATCGACGACTTTCTTAAGATCGTCGGCCGTCACCGGGCGTAATTTGCCGCCGAACGTCTCGTCCACCGGCTTTTCGGGTTCATCGGCGGCGGCGCCCTGACCGATACCGGTGGCGATGACGGTCACGCGCATTTCATCACCCAGACTGTCGTCCACGACCGTTCCCCAGATGATATCGGCTTCCTCGCCCACTTCGTTGTAGATGCGATCGGAGGCTTCGGTCATCTCCTCCATGGTCAGATCGCTCGTACTGGTGATGTTCATCAACACGCCCCGGGCGCCGGCAATCGAAATATCTTCGAGCAGGGGATGCGATATGGCGCGCTCGGCCGCTTCGAGGGCCCGGTTTTCACCGCTGGCCGCCCCGATGCCCATGATGGCCATGCCGGCTTTGGACATGGTGGCCTTGACGTCGGCGAAATCGAGGTTGACAAGTCCCGGCATCATGATGAGGTCGGTGATGCCCTTGACCGAGTGCAGCAGGACCTCGTCGGCTTTACGGAACATGTCCAGCATGGTGGCATTTTTGGATGCCAGGCCGCGCAGGCGATCATTGTTGATGGTAATGGCCGTGTCGGCGACCTGCTTGAGCCGATCGAGCCCGTTGTCGGCCTGGCGCCAACGTTTTTTGCCCTCGAAGGAGAACGGTTTGGACACCACGGCTACGGTCAGGATGCCGAGTTCCTTGCAAATCTCGGCGATTACCGGCGCGGCACCGGTGCCGGTCCCGCCGCCCAGGCCGGCCGTGATAAAAACCATGTGACTGCCCTCAAGGGCGCTGCGCAGGGCCTCCCCGGTTTCGATGGCGGCCTCGCGGCCCACGTCCGGATTGGCCCCGGCGCCCAGGCCTTCGGTCAATTGCTCCCCCAACTGAATTTTGAGCGGGGCTTTGGAGACCTCCAGCGACTGGGCATCGGTGTTGGCCACGATGAATTTGACCCCCTGGAGGTTGGACGAGATCATGTTGTTGATGGCGTTGCCCCCAGCGCCACCCACCCCAATCACTTTGATTTTGGCCGAATTTTCATTGTCGACGTAAGTAAACATAGGTCCCCCCTGTTGAACGTTGTTGGGATGCCGCGTTGGTCGCGCTCCCGGTTAAGAACGGTTAAACGATGATGGTCATGCAATCGTGCGGATAGCGATGACGCGAAGGGCCGATCCGCGGCCTTCGCTCAGACCACCTCCTTGAACCAGCGTTTCATCTGTGTGACGATCCGGTTAAAAATATTGGCGTCGCGAATACGGAATTTTTTCTCGGTCTGGTTGCGGGCCCCGTACAACACCAGCCCGACGCCCGTGGCGTACATCGGGTTGTTGACCACATCGACCAGGCCACTGATGCCCTGGGGCTTGCCCAGGCGTGTCTGGAGATTGAAGACCGACTCGGCGATTTCCGTGGTACCTTCCAATAGCGAGGTGCCACCAGTGAGCACCAACCCCGATGGAGTGCTGGTCTCCATGCCGGCACGGTAGAGCTCACGCTTGATCAGGGTGAAGATTTCCTCCATGCGCGGCTCCAGAATTTCGCCCAGAATCTGGCGTGGCAATTTGCGGGCCTCCCGCCCCCCCATGCCCGGCACTTCGATCATGTCCTCGGCGCTGACGCTGTGGGACAGGCAGGTGCCGAAACGGGTCTTGATTTTTTCGGCTTCGGCATGGGGCGCCCGCAGACCGATGGCGATATCGTTGGTCAGGTTGTTGCCGCCCAGGGCCAGGACGAAGGTGTGCCTAATGTTCTTGTCGGCAAACACGGCCAGATCGGTGGTGCCGCCGCCCAGGTCGATAAGCGCCGTGCCCAGTTCCTTCTCCTCGTCGCCCAAGACGGCCTCGCCGGAAGCCAGGGACTCCAGAACGATGTCGCAGACGTCCAGACCGGAGCGGTTGCAGCACTTGACGATGTTGTGGGCCGAGGTGACCGCGCCGGTAACGATGTGAATCTTGGCTTCCAGGCGAACGCCGGCCATGCCCACCGGGTTTTGAATACCGGTCTGGTCGTCGACGATGTATTCCTGCGGCAGCACATGAATGACTTCACGATCCATGGGGATCGCCACCGCTCGGGCGGCGTCGATCACGCGTACGACATCATTGTCGGTAATCTCGCTGCCCTTAATGGCCACGATGCCCCGGCTGTTGAAACCGGTGATGTGGCCCCCGGCGATGCCGGCGTACACCGAGGAGATCTCGCAGCCGGCCATCAGCTCGGCTTCTTCCACAGCTTTTTTAATCGAGTCCACGGTCGACTCGATATTGACGACCACGCCTTTACGCAGGCCGATGGAGGGATGGGTGCCGATCCCGATGATGTTGATGTCGCCGCCGCCGACCTCACCGACCACGCAACAGATCTTGGTGGTCCCGATATCCAGGCCAACGACGATGTTACCGCGTCCCTGCATCTTATACCTCCTTTGTTGGCGCGGCGGTGGCCGCCGGCGCTTCGGGGCTGATCACGATCCGATCAGGATCCCGCAGATTGAAAATCCGTGCATCGGGCATCAGGCGGTGCTTCTTCAAATAGGATTGGATCGCTGCCAGCTTGCGGGATTTATGCGGCCAGTTCGCAAATCCCAGCATAACGGTGCGGTAGGCCGGGTGGTTCCCAGGGGGTGCCACAAAGAGGGTCAGTCCCAGTTCCGGATCCGCGCGAATCTCGTGGATCTTGAAACGCCCACCGAGGTCGGTCCAGCCTCCTGTTCGGTTTACAAGGATCAGCGCGGCCTCCAGGGCGGCACTGGGAGAATTCCCATCGAGGCCCAGGTCGACATAATCAATACCGCTGATCAGCGGTGCCCCCTCGCATTCGTCATTTTGTCGTTCCTTGAAGACCACCCCCGCCGAACTGATCAGAAATTGCCGGTTGAGATTCAGCACGGCGGCGCAGTCATGCTCGCGAATGCGGATGACGATCCCGGAGGGGATTTCACGCCGCACACGCGCCTCGGCAATCCAGGGATGCGCCTGCAGGCGCCGGCGAGCGGTTCCCAGGTTGACGGCCAGTATATTGTCGTCCATGGCGATGCCGGCGCGCCGGTGCACGTCTCTCTCGTTCAGCCGCTGGGCACCTTCCACCTGCACCGTGGCGATCGGCAAAATAGTGGTCTGGGTCACCCAGTCATGGGCCAGGATCAACACCAGGTTGAACACCAAAAAGAGCGACAGTCCGCCGAGGGCCAGAGCGGCCTTACGGATTCGTGCGACCCGGTTCTGACGGCGTTTGCGCACACCGGCCTTGTAGACATTGCGGCGCACCTTACGTTTGCGGCCGAACATGATCAATTGCTCCCACCGGTTGGCGTTGGATCAGCGGACATTTCGGCCAGCAACCGTTCACCCAGTTTGAGGATGTCCCCGGCCCCCATGGTCAGGACGATATCGTCATCGCCTAAATCCTGGCGGATGACGGTTAGGGCCTCGTCGAAATCCCCTGTGCAGGTTACACTCTTATGGCCATGGGCCTGGATGCCCTCACACAACGCGGTGTGGGTCACCCCCACAATCGGTTTTTCGCTGGCCGCATAGATCGGCACCAGGACGAGCTTGTCGGTCTGATAAAAAGCCCGGGTGAACTCGTCGAACAGGGCCCGGGTGCGGGTGTAGCGATGGGGCTGAAAGATGCCCACCACGCGCCGATCCGGCCAGGCCGCCTTGATCGACGCCAGGGTGGTCTTGATCTCCGTGGGGTGATGGGCGTAATCGTCGATCACGGTCAGATCTCCCACGGTGCCCTTGATTTCCAGCCGCCGCCGCACGCCCTGGAGCCCTTCCAG
The DNA here is from genome assembly GCA_050114115.1 of Desulfobacterales bacterium. GTDB lineage: Bacteria > Desulfobacterota > Desulfobacteria > Desulfobacterales > UBA5852 > JABZFP01. The sequence goes on from JASFTA010000006.1 coordinate 7,500, forward strand.
GGCGGCTTTGATCGTATCGAAGGCGATGCCGACCTCCAAGCCCACGGCGATGCTGGCCAGTGAGTTGTAGACATTGTGGATACCCGGCAGGTTCAGACAGATGTCGCCCAAAAAGGTTTCGCGATAGAAGGCCTTGTAACAGCTCTGCAAACCCTGGCAGGTGATGTCACGGGCCTGGAAATCCGCCTGGTTGCTCATCCCATAGGTGGTGAAGCGTTTCTGGACCCGGGGGATCAGGTTCTGGACGGATTCGTTGTCGAGACACAGCACGGCCTTGCCATAGAAGGGGATCTGATCGATGAAGCGCGCAAAAGCATCAATAATGGTGTCCAGATCATCGTAGTAGTCCAGGTGCTCGCGGTCGATATTGGTGACCACCGCAATCGTCGGGGACATCTTGAGGAACGAACCGTCGCTTTCGTCGGCTTCGGCCACGATGAAATTGCCCCGACCCAGGACGGCGTTGGTATCCAGGCTGATCAGCTTACCGCCCACCACGATGGTCGGATCCAGGCCCCCGGCCGTCAATACGGCGCCCACGATGGAGGTCGTGGTGGTCTTCCCGTGGGCCCCGGCGACGGCCACGCTGTACTTGAGCCGCATGAGCTCGGCCAGCATTTCCGCCCGCGGGATGACCGGGATGGAAAGCTGGCGGGCGGCCGTCACTTCCGGGTTGTCGACCGCGACCGCCGAGGACACCACCACCACGTCGGCACCTTCAACGAGATCCGCGGTGTGTCCCTGGGAAATCCGGCCGCCCAGGCGCTGCAGACGCCGGGTGATGTCGGTGTCGCGCAGGTCCGATCCGGATACACGGTAGCCCAGGTTCAGCAGTAGTTCGGCGATGCCGCTCATGCCGATACCGCCGATGCCGACGAAGTGAATATGATAGGCTTTCTGATACATGTCTCTCGCTTAAGTTGTGGTTGTCAGGATCGGATCACCCGATCCACCATGTCGGTGACGATCGTGGCGACCGCCTCCGGTTGCCCCAGAGACCGCGCGCGGGCGGCCATGCGGTTCAGTTCGTCCGGGTGGCGGCGGTAGTGGCAGATTTTATCCCAGAGGACCACGCCGCTCAGTTCCGATTCGAGGATTATGTCGCCGGCGCCTTTTTCGACCAGCAGGCGGGCGTTGAACTCCTGGTGGTTGTCGGCTGCGTGCGGGAAGGGCACGAAGATCACCGGTTTGCCGATGCACGTCAGTTCCGCCACGGTGGAGGCCCCGGCGCGGCAAATGACCAGATCGGCGTTCAGGTACTGGTGGTGCATGTCGTCGAAAAAAGCGCGCACATCGGCTTCCAGGTTGGCGGCCCGATAAGACTGGCGCATGCGTTCCAGATCGTCCTCCCCGGTCTGGTGGATGAAACGAATGCTGTTTTGATCGCAGGCGCAGGCCAGCATTTCGGCCACGGCGGCGTTGATGCCGTGGGCGCCCTGGCTGCCGCCCACGATCATGACCGTAAACGGCGCTTCGGTGCGCACCGGCGGCGGCGTGGCGGCCAGACGCCGAATTTCCGCCCGCACCGGATTGCCGGTCAGCAGGACCTTTTCCGCTGGGAAGCTCTCGACGCGGCCATCGAAGGCGATGTAAATCCGGCGGGCCAACCGTGCCAGGAGCCGATTGGTGATGCCCGGCAGGAAATTCTGCTCCTGCAGGCAGACCGGGATCCGCAGCAGGTAGGCGGCCAGACAGACCGGCCCGGCGGCGTAGCCGCCGACGCCGATGACGACCTGGGGTTTGAAGCGCCACAGAACGACCGCCGCCCTGAGGACACTGACGGGCACCACGCTCAGCGCCACGAGCTTGCGCAGCAGGCCCATGCCCTTGAATCCCTTGACGGTGATAATGGCGTGACGATAGCCGGCCGCGGTGATGACCTTGCGCTCCAAGGGCCGGCCGGTGCCGATGAACAGAATGGCGGTCCCTGGAAAACGCCGTTCCAGCTCGCGGCAGATGGCCACGCCCGGAAAGAGGTGTCCACCGGTGCCGCCGCCGGTTAAAACGGCCCGCAGGGGGGGGGACGCGGCTTCTATCGTCGTCGGGTCCATGTCACCGTCCCGATATTCATGATGATGCCGATGGCGGCCATATTGAGCACCAGCGATGTGCCGCCGTAACTCAAGAAAGGCAGGGTCAGTCCCTTGGTGGGCAGCAGTCCCAGGGTGACGCCCATATTGATGCAGACCTGCAAGGCCAGCGCCGTGGTCAGACCAAAGCACAGCAGGGCGCCGAAAAGGTCCTCGGTTTTACGGGCGATGGCGATGCCGCGCCAGATGATCAGGCCGTAGAGCACCACCGTCAGGGCCACGCCCAGCAAACCGAATTCCTCACCGATAACGGAGAAGATGAAATCGGTATGCGGCTCGGGCAGATAGAACAGTTTCTGCAGGCTTTTGCCGATCCCGCTGCCCCACAGGCCGCCGGAGCCGAAAGCCATCAGGGAGTGAATGGTCTGATAGCCCTCGGCGGTGGGGTAATCCCAGGGGTTTAAAAAACTCATCAGGCGCCGAATGCGGTATTCCGCCGACACCAGCAGATAAGCGCCCGCCGGCAGCAGGGCCAGGGCCGACAGCAGGAGATGGCGTAGCGGCACCCCGCCGGCGAACATCATGATCCCGGTCAGGAGCGTGAGGATGACCGCCGAGCCGAAATCGGGCTGCAGCATCATGGGAACCAACAGCATGGCCAGGACGATGATGTGGGGCACGAAACCGATGGCGAATTCACCCAGCCGCGCCTGTTTCTTGCTCATCGAATAGGCCAGGTAGACGATCAGGGCGATGCGCGCGAGTTCGGAAGGCTGGAAGGTAAAGCCGGCTACGCGCAACCAGCGGGTGGCCCCACCGGCCGTATGGCCCCAACTGCTGACCAGCACGCACACGAGCAGTGCAAACGCCAGGGCCACCGCCGGGTAGGCCAGCGAACGCCACAGGCGGTAGGGGAAGTGGCGTGCGACCACGAGTCCCACCAGGCCGACCAGCGCAAAAAGGGCCTGCTTTTTAAGAAAGAAATAACTGCTGCCGAATTTTTTGAGGGCCAGGGCCGAACTGGCCGAATAGACCATCACCATCCCGATGCCCACCAGGAACAGGACCGGAAAGAGCAGACTCAGGTCATAAGGCGTCGCCGGGGCGGCGCTCGATGACGGGCGGGTTCTCCGCTTCAGGTCAGCTGCTGGACGTGACGGCAAAAGTCTTCTCCTCGCTGGTGATAGCTGTCATACATGTCGAAACTGGCGCAGGCCGGCGAAAGCAGGACCGCATCGCCGCTGCGGGCCCGGGCCGCGGCCAGCTGGACGGCCTCGGCCATGTCGCCGGCCTGGACGGTGGGTACCAGATGACCCAGCGTGTCGGTGATCGTTTGGGCGGCTTCCCCCATGACGATCAGGGTGCGCACGGCTCTGCGGACCGGCCGGACGAGGTCCTGGTACCCGCCGCCCTTGTCGCGGCCGCCCATGATCAGAACGACCGGTTTGGCCAAACCCTCCAGGGCGCGGCCGACGGCGTCCACATTGGTGGCCTTGGAATCGTCGTAATAACAAACGCCCCTTAGCGTGCGGACCAGCGCCAACCGGTGGTCCAGGCCCTTAAAAGCGTTGATGGCCGTTTGCAGTCCCTCGGGCGTGGCCCCGGCGGCCAGAGCGGCCAAACCGGCCGCGGCCGCGTTTTCCCGATTGTGGTTTCCGGTCAGCCGCCAACCGGAAAGGTCGATGGTATGCCGGCCCCGGTCCACCAGCTGGAAGCTGATGTGATCCGCGGCGATGCGGGCACTCCCGCTGCCGCCGCCGTTCGGCCCCGTATTGAACATGAGCACCTTTCCGGGAACACGGTCGGCGGCGGCCCGGCCGTATCCGTCCACCGCGTTCAAGACGGCGGTGTCGCTCGCGGTCTGATTGGCGAAAAGCTGCATCTTGGATTCGGCATAGGCCTCGAAGCTGGCGTAGCGATCCAGATGATCGGCACTGATGTTGAGCAGCACCCCGATCCGGGGTCGGAAGCCAACGATGGTGTCGAGTTGAAAACTGCTCACCTCGATGACCAGCCAATCGCGTCGCCGCCCCTGGGCGACATAGTCGATCAGGGGGGTGCCGATATTGCCCCCCACGAAAACGTCCAGGCCCGACGTCCGCAGCATATGCCCCAGCAGTTCGGTGGTCGTGGTTTTACCGTTGGTGCCGGTGACCGCGACGATGGGTTCCTGTATGTAACGGGACGCCAATTCGACTTCGCCAATCACGGGGATGCCGCGGCGGCGGGCCGTTTCCAGCGGCGCGATGGTATGGGGCACGCCCGGACTGAGGACCACCAGTTCGGCCTGGTCAAAGGTTGCAGCGCGGTGGGCACCGAATTCCAGGGTGACGCCCAGCGTCTCGAGCTCACCGGCTTCCGTCGCGAACCGGTCGCGTGGGGCCATGTCCGTTACGGTCACCCGGGCGCCTTGTTGCCGACAGAAGCGGGCCACGGCCAGGCCGCTTTTGCCCAGCCCCGCCACGGTCACCCGGCGATCTGCGATATTTCGATCATCCACGTTCATGTATGGTTCACCCATCCGTCCATCAGCGCAGTTTCAGGGTGCTCATGGCAATCAGGGCCAGCGCGATGGCCACGATCCAGAAGCGCACGATCACTTTGGGTTCGGCCCAGCCCTTGAGTTCGAAATGATGGTGCAGGGGGGCCATGCGGAAAATCCGCTTGCCGTGGGTCAGTTTGAAGTAGCTCACCTGAAAAATAACCGACAGGGTCTCGATCACGAAAAGTCCGCCCACCACCACCAGCAGAATTTCCTGTTTGGTGATGATCGCGATCGTGCCGATGGCGCTGCCCAGGGCGAGACTGCCCACATCCCCCATGAATACCTGGGCCGGATAGGCATTGAACCACAGAAATCCCAGACCGGCCCCCACCATGGCACCGCAGAAAACGGCGATCTCCCCCACGCCGGCCACGTAGTTGATCTGCAGGTAGGTGGCAAACTTGACGTGGCCGGTGACATAGGCGAACACCATGTAGGTCGCCGCCGCGATCGCCAGCGGGCCGATGGCCAGGCCGTCGAGACCGTCGGTGAGGTTGACGGCGTTGGAGGCCCCCACGATCACCAGCATCGTGAAGAGGACATAGCCCCAGCCCAGGTCGGGCTGGACATTTTTGAGAAAGGGTACCGACACGCGGGTCGAAAATCCGGGGTAGAAATAGAGCAGCAGCCCGCAGGTCAGGGCCACGACGCACTGCAGCGCGAATTTTTCCTTGGCCCCCAGCCCTTTGCTGCGTTTCTTGATCTGCATGCGGTAATCGTCCACAAAACCGATGACGCCGGTGGCCACCAGGACCATGAGCGCAATCCACACGTAGAAATTGGTGAGATTGGCCCATAGCAGGGTTGCCGCCACCACGGCGCCGATGATCAACACGCCGCCCATGGTGGGCGTGCCCGACTTTTTGAAATGGGTCTCGGGACCGTCGTCACGGATGAACTGCCCCACCTGCAGGCGACGCAGCCGCTTAATGACCCAGGGGCCCAACAGAAAGCAGATCAGAAACGCCGTCAGGCTGGCGTAGATCGTGCGGAAGGTGATGTAGCGGAATACGTTGAACGCCGATATGCTGGTGTGCAGCGGGTATAGCAGATGAAAGATCATTGGCTTTCGTCCCCCGGCCCCTGATGGACCCCGGCGCTCAGGGCTTGGATGACACGTTCCATGCGCATGCCGCGTGACCCCTTGACCAGAATCCAGTCGCCGGGCTCGAGCTGTGCGGCCAGATGATCGACAATTTCAGTTACCGAGCCTGTCATAATCCGATCGCTCGGCATGCCGGCCGTCCGGGCACCGGCGGCCAGCGTTTCCGCATGGGGCCCATGGGCGCACAGCAAGGCCAGGCCGGACGCCGCCGCCCGCTGGCCGATCTCACGGTGCAGGTCGGCGGCTTGGGGGCCAAGCTCCAGCATATCGCCCATGACCAGGATGCCGCGGGCCTCGCCCTTGAGGTCGGCCAGCGTGGCAATCGCCGCGGCAGCCGAGGCCGGGTTGGCGTTGTAGCAGTCATTGATGATCGTGAGACCGCCCGCCAGAGACTGGATCTGCATGCGGCCGGCCACCGGCCGGACCGCTGCCAGCCCATCGCGAATATCAGGCCATTCGACGCCCAGCACCGTTGCCGCCGCGGCGGCGGCCAGGGCGTTGGCCACCATGAAGGCACCCGGAATGTTGAGTTGCACAGGGCCCTCATCCTGGGGCAGCTTGAGGATAAAGCGGGTGCCCTCCGGTGTGGCGGCAACCGCTTCGGCCCGCACGTGGGCGTCGGGCCCCAGTCCGAAAAACAGCACGGCAGCACGGCTGCCGGCGGCCAGTTCCCGCACCAGCGGGTCGTCGGCATTGAGAATCGCGGTGCCCTCGGCGGCGATGTGATGGAGGAGTTCGCCCTTGGCATCGCGAACGCCTTCCACGGTCAGCAGGCCTTCGAGATGGGCCGGGGCAACATTGGTGATCATGCCGATATCAGGGGATGCGATGCGGCCCAGGCGGTCAATCTCGCCCGGGTGGTTCATGCCCATTTCGATCACGGCCACCTGATGGGCGGTCTTCAAGCGGAAAAGCGTCAGGGGCACCCCGATTTCATTGTTGAGATTCCCGCTTGTCGCCAGGGTGGTGTAGCGCCGGCTTAAAATCGATTCGGTCATGGCGCGGGTGGTGGTCTTGCCGTTGGATCCGGTCAGGGCCAGGATGCGCGCCGGCATGGATTGGCGCTGATGGGCGGCCAGGGCGCCCAAGGCGCGGGTGGTATCATCCACCCCCAAAACCATGACACCGGCACGGCCTAGACTTGTCCGCAGGTCGGCGTCCAGGCGGTCATGTCGCACCACGACGCCGCGGATGCCCTGGGCCACGACGTCATTTACAAATGTATGCCCGTCGTGGTTTTCGCCGCGAATCGCCACAAACAGATGACCGGGCCGGATATCGCGGGAGTCGATCGCCACCTGATCAAAGACGGCCTCGGGGGGGCCGGCCAGCAGTTCACCACCGGTGGCCTTTAAAATATCCCGGGTGGACCAGTTCACGGGGCGTCTCCTTTTTCCAATGTGATGGCCTCCGGCGGTGGCACCGCCAGGTTCCGGGCGGCAATTTCACAATCGTCGAAGGGAACGGTTTCACGTCCGAGAATCTGATAGTTTTCATGGCCTTTGCCGGCAATCAGGACCGTATCGTCCGCCCGGGCCAGGCGAATGGCCAGGGCGATCGCATCGCGTCGCTCCGGCACGACCACATAGCCGGGTTCCCGCCAGTCGCCGTCTATCGCCTGAGGGCGATAGACCCGGGGCATGACGGGGTTGATGCCCGGTAGGATGTCGGCAATGATTTGCTCGGGATTTTCGGTACGAGGGTTGTCGGAGGTCACCACCACCAGATCGCTGAGACGCCCGGCGATGGCGCCCATGAGCGGGCGTTTCTGGCGGTCGCGGTCCCCGCCGCAACCGAAGAGACAGATCAGACGCCGGGTTTTGATTTGCTGCAGGGCGTTGAGCACGTTTTCCAGGGCGTCCGGCGTATGGGCGTAGTCCACGTAGACGTAGCGGCCGTGGGCATCCGGGACCCGCTCCAGGCGTCCTGGAGCGCCGCCGGCGGCGGCCAGGCCCTCCTGAATGGCTCGGGGCGGCAGGTCCAGGGCGAGGGCGGCCCCCACAGCCGCCAGCAGGTTCTCGATATTGTGCCGGCCCACCATCGGCGAGGCAAACGGCAGATCGCCGGCCGGCGAGTGGATCCTGCCGCGAATCCCGCTGAGGTCGCTGGCCTGCACCGAAGGCCGGATGTTATTGGTGCCGTCGAAGCCGAAAGTCAGCGTCGGCAGAGCGGTGGCGACCTGCGCGGCCAGTTCCCGTCCATGGTCATTATCCTGGTTGATCACGGCCTGGACGTTCTTGGCGCTTGCCGGCAGCAGTTCGGTAAAGAGACGTTTCTTGGTTTCCCAGTAGCGGGGCATGTCACCGTGAAAGTCGAGATGATCCTGGGTCAGGTTGGTGAAAACGCCCACGTCGAATTCACAGCCGTCCACGCGGTTTAGCGCCAGGCCGTGGGAGGCGACTTCCATAACGACGTGGGTGGCGCCCGCCGAACGCATTTCCGCGAGCAGCTTCTGCAAGTCGAGGGATTCCGGGGTCGTATTGGTGCTGGGCCAAACCTGCGCCCCGCAGCGGTGGTTGACGGTTCCCACGACACCGACGACCCGCCCGGCCGCTTGCAGGATGCTTTCCAGGATATAGGCCACGGTGGTCTTGCCGTTGGTGCCGGTGATGCCGATGAGGGTCAGATCGCGCGAGGGGTGGTCGTAAAAGGCGGCGGCAATTTGCGCCAGCGCCATCCGGGTGTCGGCGACCCGCACGACCGGAACCTTGAGCGCCAGCGGTTTCTGGGCCACCACGGCCAGTGCCCCGCGGTCCACGGCCGTATCGACGAAATCGTGGCCGTCGGCGGTGAAGCCG
>JASFTA010000007.1:0-15206 GCA_050114115.1 Desulfobacterales bacterium
ATATTGCTAGAAATGAATTGTAAAATGAAAACTCGGACAGGCTGTCCTTGTAAAGGGCATATAAGATGGAGGAGAGATGAAAAAAAGGATATTACTACTGGCGGTTATTTTTAGCGCCGTGTTCGCGACGGCCGCCCATGCGACCCCGGTATTGTTCAATGTATTGTTCAATGGTGTATCCGAGCCTGCCACCATGATGGTATTGGGCTCTGGTCTTTTCGGGCTGGGGACGATAAGCCGAAGGAGGCTAAAGAAATAGATAGACTTTAAAAACCATTCCCCGAACAAAAAAGCGGCGGGCATGTCGTGCATGCCCGTCGCTTTTTTATTCGGGGTTGGATCGTTGTTTTAGTTGGCGCGGGTGGCCTGCCGCAGCTTGCGGTGCTGGGATTCGAGTTCCCGGATGCGGGGCGGGATCGAACTGACGTAGGTTTCCAGTTTGCCGATGCGGCTCTTGAGATCATCGATTTTGGCGGCCGTGTCCTCATCGAGACCGCGTTCGGCTTGATAAAGCGAAAGGGTAAAGTGGAGTTTGCTGATCTCTTCCTGAACGGCGGCCTTTTCGGCCTGCTTTTCTTCGGTTTCCCGTCGAATGGCCAATATTTCCCTTTGCAAATCGGTAATGACCTTTTTGGGGGCTGATGCCATAGGGTCTTGCACTCCTTTCCGATAATGTATCCTCGTCAGGGGGAGCGATCCGCATTCTGACGTGTTGACATTATTTGTATTGGTTAAACTGGTAGAATAATATTTATCGTGATCATTGTCAAATTCAGGGTTCGGCGTAGTTGGCCACATAAAAATCTTCGATGATCCCGGCGGTCTTCAATTGTTGGCCATGAGCCCGGGCGGCCGCTTTGGTGGGGAAATGGCCCACACGGACCTGGTACCAGGTTTTCGGGCCGCTCTGGGCTTCGACCCGATAGGCCTCCTGGCCCTTGGCCTTAAGCGTTTGGATGAAACCCTCGGCATGCTCCGGTTTCAGGTAAGCGGCTACCTGGAGCGTATAGGGGGTGGGGGCAATCTTGACGGCGATCTCCGGGGGCTGCGCCGGGGGTGCTTCTGGGGAGCGGATGAGATGACCGGCGGTGTTGAGCAGCAGAACGATGGCAGCCAGGGCCAGTCCGGCGATCGCCCCTGCTTTGAAATGGCGGCGCAAACCCGGTGATTCCAGGCCCTGGGCGGCAAATCGCAACCCTTGGCGCAGCCTCTCACCGATTTTTTGGCTTATCCGTGAGATCCGGCTATAACCGGATCGGATCCGGTCGCCCGGCTGGGCCGCCTTGGCGACCGGCGTCGTCGTGCGGCCGGTGGGCGGCAGAAAGCCGGAAGCCATTCGTTCCATTTGATCATCGCTAAGCGGACCCAGGACGGCGTTTGCCTGGGCCATAAGCACACGAGTGCGCGCGGAGGTCTGAATCCAGCGCAGGCAGGCGGCTAGACCGCAGAGGATATCCTCCGCAGGGGGCTCCCCCTGCCGGGCGGCATGGACATAGGCCCGCAGGGCCAGTTCATCTGCACGTCCCTCACGGATAAAGAGCCGCGCCAGGTCGAGGGACATTGCGCCGAGGCCCCCCTCGTTGTCCTCCATGATCCGGCGGTATGTCTGCAGCGCCGGAAAATCCGTCCGCCCCGCCTGGATGTAGATCCGGGCCAGGGTCGATTGGATTGGTCGATCCTCCTTGCGAACCTCCCCGATGCGGGCCGCCAGATCCTGCTGGGCTTTGGTCCAAGTGCTCTGGCTTTCCATGTCCCGCAGCCAGATCTCGGCAATGGCACCGTCGCCGGGACGGACATGCAGATAGCGCGTGATCCATTTAAACGCCCGATCGCTTTTTTCAGCCTGGGCGGCATAGAAGCGGGCCATGCGCTCTCCCAGGATCTGAAGATAATGCCGGCGTCGGCGGGGGGATACCATGAAGCTGTCCAGCAGGGCCAAGGCGTTGTCAAAGGCCCGCTCCGCCTCCAGGCCCATCCCGCCGCGTTCCAGAATACCGGCTTCGCGCAGCAGGGGGCGTAGCTGGATGCGCACGATGCGGTCGGTCAACCAGCCGATGCCGGCAAAGGCCGCACCGAACAAAAGGCTGAAAAACAGCAGCGGTTTGGTGAGCGAGAAGGCTTCCCCGGTTTGGGGCAACAGCACGAGGCTGAGCGCGAAGGCCACCAGGCCGGCGATCCAGATGCGAAAGGCGCTATTTTTCAAAAAGGAAATCATGGTCTATTCATCGAGCGGCAGATCCTCTTCGGTGATACCTGTGGCGGCCGGTGTCTCCGGCGGCGGGGGCGCGGCGCCGGCGGTCCGGGGAATCAGGCCTGATCCCGCGGCACTCGTTGCCAAGGAGCCGTCCGCAGATTGGTCGACGGTCAGCGCCAGCCGGAGCGGATGACGCGTCAATGTGTCGGGCCGGCGCCCGGTCTGAGGGTCGACCTCTTCAAAATGAATCCCGGGTGGCACCGTAAAATTGCGGGTCGGCGCTCCTTCCATGGCCCGCCGCATAAAGTTGGTCCAGATGGGAGCGGCCCCCCGGCCGCCGGTGATACCGGCACCGTTTTTATCCCTAAGGGCATGTTCCCGATCAAAACCAACCCACACCGACGCGCACAGGCTGGGGGTAAAACCGGTAAACCAGGCATCATAGTAGTTGTTGGTCGTACCGGTCTTGCCCGCCGCCGGGCGGTTAAAACCCAGACGCCGCACAACAGCCCCCGATCCCTGGTCGACTACGCCCCGCATCATGTCCACCATCTGATAGGCGCGATCCGGTTCGAGAACCCGGCGGCCGCCGACGATGTGGTCCTCGAGGATGCGGCCCTGGGCATCTTCGACCCGGGCGATCCAGTAGGGTCGATGGTGGGTGCCGCCGTTGGCGAAAGTTGCAAAGGCCCCGGCCATCTCCAGCGGGCTGACCCCCGAGGTGCCCAGGGCCAGGGAATAAACCGCCTGCAGCGGGCTTTCGATACCGCAGCGCCGGGCCGTTTCGATCACGTTTTGGGGGCCGACTTGTTCGATCAGCTGGGCGGCAATCGTGTTGACCGATTTCATCAGGGCCAGTTTGAGCACCATTGGGCCACTGAAGGATCGACCGAAATTCCGGGGCTGCCAGTCATCCGCCCCCGTAACCGGGATGGTGACCGGCTGGTCCACCATGAGGGTGGCCGGCGACAGGTCCAGTTTCTCGAAGGCCGCGTAATAGGTGAACGGTTTAAAGCCCGAACCCGGCTGACGCTGGTTGCGGATAGCACGGTTGTAGGCCGAATGAAGATAGGAGCGTCCGCCCACCAGGGCCCGCAGTGCTCCCGATTTCGTATCGACGGCCGCCAGGGCGCCCTGGGGCCGCGCGTTGGCGTCCTCGCCGGTGGGCATCGGCAATGCCAGATGACTGTCCAGATCCTGCAAGCCTTTGCGGATGGCCTCGGTGGCATATAACTGGAGCTGAGGGTCAAGGGTGGTATATACCTTGAGGCCGCCATGGTGCACGACATCGGCCCCGTAGGTGGTTTCGAGGTCGCGGACGACCATGTCCAGGAAATGGCTGCCGGTATCCAACCGCTCCCGGGGCGGCACCAGATTGATGGGTGCCAGGGACGCGGTTTCCGCCTGCGGGCGCGAAATATAACCCGTGGCCACCATCCGCAGCAAGACGACCTTTTGCCGCTGCTTGGCCCGCTCCCAGTGGCGGTAAGGGTTGTAGCGCGTGGGCGATTTGGGCAGGCCGGCCAGCAGGGCGGACTCCGCCAAATTGAGTTCCGAGGCGGTCTTGCCGAAAAAGGCGCGGGCCGCCTGTTCGATGCCATGGGAGCGGGCACCGAAGGGGATTTGGTTGATGTAGGCCTCCAGAATCTCTTCCTTGCTGAACCGCGATTCAATCTGCAGGGCCACGAGAAGTTCGCGGAATTTGCGTATGTAGCGGCGCTTAAAGGAAAAAAACAGGTTCTTGGCCAACTGTTGGGTAATGGTCGAGGCCCCCTGGATTTTACCCGGGACGAACAGGGTAATGCCGAGGGCCTTGATGGTGCGGATCTTGTCGATGCCGTGGTGTTTCCAAAACCGGTGATCTTCGGTGGCCACCACGGCATTGATGAAATCCTGGGAAACCCGGTTGATGGGAACGGCCTCGCGACCGCCGATGATCATCAGCCGTTCCCCGCTGGTGGCGAAAATTTCGGTGGGAGGGGTTTCGATAATGCGGCTGAGCGGTTCGGGGACCCGCGGCAGATCGCGGACCACGGCAAAGAAGAAGACCACGCCGCCGAGGAGCAGCAGTCCGCCCACTACGAGCGCGGTGTAGAAGACTGTTCGCAGGAATTTGATCATGAAGTTAGACGCTACCGTTAACGCGTGAATTCGATTTCATTCTGGAACTGTTCGCCTTCCAGATGCGCCCGCAGGCGCCCGACGGCCCAGTCGCGACCCTGAAACAGCGCGACGCGGGTTCGCTGGTCGTCTTCGATTTCGAGCCCGATCTCGATATAGCCGGAGAGGACTTCGTCGGAAATACCGGCCCGGCGGATGCGGCCCGGCGCTTTGAGAAGATTCTCCGGCCAGGGAATAATGTTGCGCCGGAGGTCTTCGGGCATTTGTTCCAGGGCCGTAAAAAAACGCTCGGCGTCGTAGATGCGTCCGCTGAATTGGGGCAGATGATCCAGGCTTTCACTGCGAACCGACTCCCCTTGTTCGATCCGCTCCAGAAGGCGGTTGTCGATCTGGAGCTGGTGCAGGACACGGTTGTCCCGGTTGAGGAAATAGACGCTGAAGCCCTGATCGGCCGGTTCGAAGAACGTCCGGTCCCACTGGCCCTGAGTGCGCATCCGAATGAGGGTGTAAGGCGAAAGTAATTCCCCGGCGCGCTCCGGCGGCAAGGCATTGTAAAGCATCTGGAAGTGCGATGCGGCCAGGATGACGTCCTGGCCTTTAGAGAGCGTTTGGGCGATTTGCGAAAAATTCTGGGCCCCTCGGGCTTCCCGCTGAATGGTCTGCTTGTCGGTGATGATCTGATCGAGCGTTTGGTGGGCCGAGGCCGCCCGATGCCCTTTCTCCCAGATGCTGCCGGATTCAGGACGGCTGGCGTTCGTCGTCGCCAGAAAACGGCCGACCATCCGCTCGGCCCAGTCAAACCGCAGTTCCGAGATGCCCACCAGACAGATGAGGAGGGTTACAACCAATGGGCGGATAGCGAACATCCGGCGCAGCCATTCACTGGCATCGTGGGGTGCGGTCCAGGCGTCCATGCGGCGGGAATTCAACGACCTTTCTTTTGGGGCTTTGAGGGTGCCGCCAGGGGCTGGGGCGCCCGGATGGCGGTTTAATTCAGGCCTGGCTTTGTATGCTCGATTTACAGGCAATTGTCAAAGCGCGCCGCCATCGATCCAGGCGGCCGATTTGAACAAGACGCCGTTTGCCCTACGCGCGATAGAAAATCGTAACGGTCAGATTCCAGGCGTTCTCGGCCCCCTGGGACTCCGATTGGAGGACATTGACGATTTCGATATCGGGGTGGGCCTGCAGCCATGTGTTTATTTTGCGTGAGAGACTCGAGATGATCGATTCAAAACGGTCACTGGGGATATGACCACCGTCGTAGAAAATTTCCACCTGAATGGGTTTCATCTGGCATCGATTCCTTTGCGATGGGTTGTCAACGCCCGCTTACCCCGTATGGGCCATCAGGCCGCGTCGGGCGATCCTGGGCCGGTTCGCCGTCGATAGGCATAAACCACAAAAAGGGCCACCACAACCAGAAAATACCATGGAAGGGCCTCAAAGGACAGCCTGAACACATGGGACTGGGCCATATCAGGCGATCCCTCATCGGTCTGGCGCAGGGCGGCCAAGGCCAGAGCGTAAATGATGCCGACCAGGCCATAGGCCAGATTGTAGCTGAGCCCTTTGAAACTCAGAACGGTGGCCCTCCGGTCGGAGGAGGTCATCTGGTTTAGATAGTGGCTGGTGAAGAACTGTTTGAAAACCATGACGCCGTAGAGCAGGACCAGAGGCACCAACCCCCAGTAGGGTATAAACAGCGCCGTTCCCGCCAGACCCAGGGCGGTCACGGCCACCAGCACGACGAAATTGGCGGACGGTGAATAATGATCCGCCATGTGCCGCGCCCAGCGGGGCAGCAGGACGCCCAGCAGGGACAGGCCGGCGGCGATGATGCCGAAGGAGGCTTCCGGCAGGGCGATCTCACGGAAGTACTGGCTGTTGAGTGTTATCACCAGGCGAATGAGGTGATCGAAGAGCAGACCGGCCAGAATAACCAAAAGCGCAAAACGTGTTTGCAGAATCCAGCGGCCGGCCCGGAAAGTGAGCCCAAAGGCTTCCCGCAGGGTCGGGGGAGGGGTGGTTGCTGTGGGTCCGGCCGGAGTTGGATCGATTTGCGGCTCCTGCATGGCCACGGCCTGGTAAAGGGTGGCCAGGGCCATGATCAGCGTCAGGTAGAGCGGGAATCGCAGGGTCATTTCCTGGTCGACCCTCAGCGCGGCACCGCTCCAGGCCAGCAACCGGTTGAGCAGGTCGGAATCGTAGACCGCCGCGCCGATCGTCATGGCGACGATAAAGCCGATGGCCTGGTAGCGGATCTGGCGTTCGAGCACCAACCCCCAGTCCCGCGCACGCCCGGCATTTTTCAACGTGTCGTAAGCCAGAGCCTCGTCGGCCCCGCTGGCGGCCGCTTCGGCCGCACCGCTTAAGATCCGGTTGACGAGGAAAAAGAAAAAGAGCATGGGCGGGTTGCCGCGGGGGGCCAGGCAGAGCAGCGTCATTTCCATCACCATCAGCGCGGCGGCAACCACTAAAAGACGCCGTCGACCGATGATATCGGCCAGGGCGCCCGAGGGGACCTCCAGCAGGACGATCGTGGCGGCCCAGACCGCATTCAGCAGGGCGAACTGCTCCAGGGAGAGGCCGAAGTCCAAGAAAAGAACGGCAAAAATGGGGTAATAGAAGCGTGCGTTGAAGCAGACCCGAAAGGCGATGAAATGCCGGATATTGGGAAGCTCCAGCGCACCGGTATTGTGGGCTTCAGCCATGATGCCTCCCCTTCAAGCCGAGGAGGCCGTCAAAGAGGCGGTTATCAGGCTTTGTTTCATGCCGAAAGCGTTCCAGGGCAGGTGCGCGGATGAAGGCCCGACGGCCAGAAGTGATGCGCATGACGGTACCGGCCTGATCCGGCGCCGTTAGCGCACCAGGCGTTTGATATTCGGGTCTTCAAGGCTGGCGGCATCGACTTGCCATTCACCATTTTCGGCCTGGGTGCCTTTGAGCTTTCCCGCTTTGAGCCAGTTGCGAACACCGTGCTCGGTAAGGTAGGTCATGGCGCTGAACTCGGCGACACTGAAATTCCGGTCCGCCTGGGGGGCCGTGACCGCCGCTGCGACTTGCGCTTCAGGCACGGATGGTTTTTGAGGTGGATCGGCCGGTTTTACGTATGGATCCAATTCACTCGCCGGGATCATCCATTTTCCGGATTTTTTCTGCCCTTTGAGGCGTCCATCCCTGAGAAATTTGGTCACTTTGGAAACGGGAAGACCGGATTGGTCCGCAAATTCTTTGGTCGTCAGGAGTTGCTTGTTTGCGCCCATGGGATGCGTCCTTTCGGTTGAAAACCGCTGCTTTCAGGTAACAACGGTCTCTTTATAATCGGATCCACCCGAGGCGGATCAATATCGGCGTTGCGCTTCAGCCCTCGCCATTGCGGCGTACATAACGACGCCTCATATCTCGGGCCCCGCAAGTCTTGCTTTTCGAACTTTTACGAATCCGTCGGAAACAGGGCTTTTCCGAGTTCATCCGGTAATGCAGCATGATCGCAAAGGCATGCGCCGCTTTTTGCAGACGGCCGACAACACGCCAGTCCCCTGATTGGTCGTGAAAGCCACCTTACTAAACTCGTCGAATTTCGTAAATGCCTGTCTTGATCGCCGATTAAAGGCCGGCTATAAGCCTATCTATAGAAATTATCTATCGCCCCACGAGGGTATTATCAATCTAAACAATTGGCTTTAATCCCAGGATTTTTCAATAATGATGCCGTCTAAAGTACCGTCGGCACGGTGGCCGTTCGCCACCGTCAAGAAGGGGTTTAGCGGGGTCGGGAGCATGCTGCGTTATATGGATCATCTATACACGGCCGGCCGCTGGGGGCTCGGATTGCTCTTCATTTATGCCGGAGGTCGTAAGCTTCTGGCCCCGGAGGTCTTTGCCGTGCTGATTGATGCCTTCGGCATTCTGCCTGAAAGCCTTCCGCCGGTCGTAGCCATTCTTCTGCCGGCGCTGGAGGTCGCGGTGGGGTTTGTCCTCCTGGCGGATTTCCGGGGCGGTTTGGCGGCGGTGACCGTCTTGTTGGTGATGTTCATCGTCATTTTGGGCTACGCTCTGAAGATGGGGTTGGATGTGGACTGCGGCTGCTTCGGGCCTCAGGATCCCGAAGCCCGTGCGTTTAGGGGCCTCCACCTGTCCCTCTACCGCAATCTGGCCCTCCTGCTTGTGGTGGGGTGGCTCTATGCTGGCCGTCGCCGGCGGAAACGTGGATTGCCACGGCGGAAGGCCTTGTTCCCAAGATGATCTAGAGAAGGAAAGGAGAACATGGAGATGAGGACACTGCGGTTCGTGTTGCTGTTCGGGGTGCTGGCAGCTTTCGTTGCCGGGTCAGCGATATCGGCGGCCGCCAAGGACAAGTTCGAGAAAGAGGTCGAAAAGGAGTCCGAAGCCGTCAAACTGGTGCGCGAGGTGCAGCGCGGGGGCTATGACGTGGTCACCACGGCCGAGCTAAAAAAGTGGCTCGATGAAGGCCGGGAGATGGTCATTGTCGACACCATGCCGCTGGAGGCCAGCTACCGGAAGCACCATCTGCCCGGGGCTGTTCCGTTTATGTTCCCCATAGCCGATATGCCGGTCTGGGACCCCAAGGCCACCGACGGTCGGAGCCCGGCGGAATTCGAGGCCCTGCTGGGTCCCGACAAAGACAAGACCATCGTGGTCTACTGCGGTTTCGTTAAATGCACCCGCAGCCACAACGGGGCCGCCTGGGCGGTCAAACTCGGCTATACAAACGTCTACCGGCATCCGGGCGGTATTTTTGCCTGGAAGGGGGCCGCCCATCCAATGGCCAAGGAAGCACCTTGATGTCATCGCACCTCCTTCCGCCTAATCCCGCTGGCGCCGGGGGCGCCGATCGGGAGAATGTTTCCGGGAGCCGCCCATCGGACGGGCGCCAATCCGTTGCCCGGGCTGAAAGCGAACTGGAAGCCCTGATCCGAGAGCGGGTCGCCAACGTTTTTTCGACCCGTCAACTGGCATGCGCCGAGGCGGTCCTGAGCGTGCTGAATCGCGGGTTCGGCGGAGCGCTTCCCGATGCGCTGGCCGTTCGTCTGGCTTCCGGCTTTTCGGAAGGTCTGGGCCGCAGCGGCTGTCTTTGCGGAGCCCTGAGCGGGGCCGTGATGGCCTTGGGGCTCTTTTTGGGACGCGATGGTCCCGGGATAGGCGGGGGCCGGCTCGTCAAAGAGGCGGTGGCCGGTCTCCGACGGGAATTTAGATCGGTTTACAAATCGACCTGCTGTCGTATCCTAACCAGAGACCAGGTCGACGGCAGCCGGGCGCATCGTCGCCACTGTGCCCAGATCAGCGGCGAGACCGCCCGCATGGCGACGCGGATTATGCTGGCCAGCCGGCCGGCGTTGATCGCCCAGGTGGATCTTGACTACCTATCGCGGCGGGATTCGGCCACCGGCGCCGGATTGAAGATCCTGGTCGGCACCTTGCGGCGAAACGGCCACTGACGGTGGCGGGTGATTGTCACCAAAGGCGGGGACAATGATCAAAGGACTGTTTCACAAGCCCACGCTGCTGAGCCTTTCCAAGACCTGCGGCTGAGCGGCCAAGATCGACCCGGTCGGGCTTGGTGAACTCTTAAAGCAACTGCCGCAGCACGCGGATCCCAATTTGCTGGTGGGCTTTCAGACCAGTGACGACGCCGGGGTCTATCGTTTGACCGACGAACTGGCCCTGGTCACCACGGCGGATTTTATCACGCCTCCAGTCAACGATCCCTACGTTTTCGGACAAATAGCGGCCGCCAACGCCATCGGCGACATTTACGCCATGGGCGGTCGGCCGCTGACCTGCTTGAACCTGGTGGCGTTTCCCGCCGGTAAACTGCCACCTGAGGTTCTCCAGCAAATCGTGGCCGGGGCCCTGAGCAAGGTCACCGAAGCCGGGGCGGTGCTGGCCGGGGGACACACGATCGAGGACGACGAGCCCAAATTCGGCCTGGCCGTGAACGGGCTGGTTCACCCGGAGCGCTACTGGTCCAACAGCACGGCCCGCCCCGGGGATGCGCTGATCCTCACCAAACCCATCGGTAGTGGTGTCCTGTTCAACGCCAATATCAAAGGGATGGTTTCCGCCGCGGCCCTCGAAAACTGCATCGGGCATTTGACGACCCTGAACCGGTCGGCCTGCGAGGCCCTACGGGCTTTCCCGATCAGTGCGGCCACCGATGTCACCGGTTTCGGCCTGGCGGGACACGCCTATGAGATGGCCCGGGGCGCCGGTGTTACGCTGACGATCCACATGGACCAACTGCCGATCATGCCGGAAGCACTGGACATGTATCGCCGCGGGGTGACCACGGGGGTCAATGCCCACAACCGCGACATGGTCCGTGAAAGGATCGTTTTCAGGGGTGACTGGCCCGACTGGCACCGCGAAATCGTTTTCGATCCCCAGACCAGCGGCGGTTTGCTGGTGGCCGTGGATTCAACGCAATGCGCGGCGGCGCTCAAAGCCCTGCACCAGGCCGGCGTCGTCTCGGCGTGCCGGATCGGAACGGTCGCACCGGCGGAAGACGGTGGCCGCTTGCGGATGGTTTAACACCGGTCGTCCGGAAATCCGGTTGGCCATCGCAATCGCCCTGCCCATCGTCTTGTGGATTTGTTCTATATTCGGAGTGATAGACCGGCATGCGCATACTTTTCTGGTACTGTGACCATTTCGGCTGGCAACCGGCCCTGAAGACCCTGGAGGATGCGGGCGAAGCCGCACCCGGCCGCTACCGTCAGGCCGTGGCCGCGTTTGTGCATGTTGAACCGGGGGATATCCGGTCGACCAGCAAGGCCGAAACCAAGCTGGTCAAGAATGCCAAATGGCTGGCCCGTAAATGGGACACATCCCAAATCATCCTGCACTCCTTCACTCATCTCGATGAGGACAAAGCCGACGCCGGGGAGGCCCGCGAACTCCTGGAGCGGGCCGGC
Source organism: Desulfobacterales bacterium (assembly GCA_050114115.1). Classification (GTDB taxonomy): domain Bacteria; phylum Desulfobacterota; class Desulfobacteria; order Desulfobacterales; family UBA5852; genus JABZFP01. The sequence continues at coordinate 11,254 of JASFTA010000007.1, forward strand.
GAACGCCTGGTTCAGGCGGGCTACCAGGTCGCCCATACCCCTTACGGCTACTACCTGGATCTGGATATCAAGGCACCGGGGCACCCCCTGGCCCGCATCTTCAAGCATTTCGACTGAATTGCCCGCATAAATAGTGTCCATCCAAAATTGGTAGATTTCGATTCAGGCCAAGGCCGCAGCGATTTTGAAGCCGCAGGCGTAGCCCGGCTACGTCGAGGAATTCAAAAGAGCGAGAACGCCGGCCTGGGTCGAAAGATGCCGTTTAGGGATGGGCACTAAATAGGATGTAATACCAGCCGTTTCGATGCTTTTTTTGGGGACGGCCGCGGTAACGCTTTTTGCTTGACCTAATATCTGATTTAACTTATGTAGGATTCATCAAAAAAAAAATAACGTTCAGGAGCTAAATTCTCATGGGAATCCAGGAACGTAAAGAAAGGGAAAAGGAACGCCGGCGGCAGCAGATCATGGTGGCCGCCAAGCGTGTTTTTTCCGAGAAGGGTTTCAATAAGGCGACCATGGAGGATATCGCCCACGAGGCGGAGCTCAGCCCGGGCACCCTTTATCTGTATTTCAAGAACAAGGAGGAGTTGTATGCATCGCTTTCGCTGCGCATTCTCCAGTACCTCCTGATCCGTGTCGAACATGTCAACAACGAGGATGTTCCCGGTCCGGAAGAGAAGGTCAAGGCGCTGATGGAGGCCATGTACGATGTGTACGAGTTTGATCCCTTGATCATCATCAACATGTTCCACCTGCAGTCCAGCGAAACGCTCAAAAACCTGTCCCCGGAACTGATGACCGAAATTAAAACCCTCTCGCAGAAATCGATCAGCGCCATTGCCCAGATCTTTGACGAAGGCATCCAGGCCGGCAAATTCGTCGATCGGCACGCGGTGGCCCTGGCCGATATCTTCTGGTCGCTTTTCTCCGGGGTCGTCCTCTGGGAGGCCAGCAAGAAGATCATCGACGATCAGAAAGATTTCCTGCGCAAAACCCTCGAAGTGGCCTTTGAAATTTTCTACCGCGGGTTGATTAAAAACGAGTAGTCGTTTTCCAACACCATCCCCGACATCCGTCCGAAAAACATTCCGATTGAAAAACCGTTGGGCGTCGGCAGCGGAACCGAGGGCCCTCGCTTTCTAATGGTCTTCGCAAGATGTCTGCGGTGAATTCGAAAAAGAAGTATTTTGCGGGCGGGGTTTAGACGCTCTTAAAACAGCCGGGTCAGCTCGTCCACGGCAAAGGCCGGCCAGGCTGTCGGGTGCCCCCGGTGATAGGCTTCGATGCCTTCGCCTGGGTCCAAGACACAGCCGATGCGGTTGGCCGGCACCCCATCATCCCGGATGGCAGCCACCAGCGCTTCACTGCTCGCGGGTTCGCAGGTGATCAGCAGACTGCCGGAGCCGATCAAGCCCAGGGGATCGATGCCCAGCAGGCGGCAAATCTTGGCGGTCTGGGGATAGATCGGGATGCAGTCCATGTCGATATGGAGACGCTGGCCGCCGGCCGTGCCCAGTTCGGACAAAGCCGTGGCCAGCCCGCCTTCGGTGACATCATGCATGGCAGTGACCCCCGGGAAGCGCCGGGCCGTGGCGGCCTCGGTCATAATACTGATTTCTTCGGCAAAATCTTGGCATTTGCGGATAAACTGCGAACTCAATCCCAGCGTTTGAAGGCGTGCGGCGAACTCGTGGGCGATGATCGCCGTGCCTTCCACGGCCACGCCCTTGGTCAGCAGGATATGGTCTCCGGCCTGCATGCGCTCTTTATGCACCAAATCCTTGCGCTCCATGGTGGCCGTCAGCGTACCGACCACCACTGGGCGGGAGACGGCGTCCGATATTTCGGTATGACCGCCGCACAGCGTGATATCCCACTGGCGGCAGGCCATGGCAATATCCTGCATGACCATCCGCACAGCCGAGGCGCTCGTTGCGGGCGGAAACAGGAGGGTGGTCATCAGCCACTGGGGCCGGGCGCCCGAGGTGGCCACATCGTTGGCGTTGATCACCACTGTATAGTAGCCCAAACGGTCGGTGACGAAGGTGATCGGATCGGAGGTGATCACCAGGGTGTCGCTGCCGGTCAGATCGAGGGCCGCCGTGTCTTCGCCGATACCGGGCATTATCAGCAGGCGCGGATCATCGCCCGGCAGGCGCTCGAAGAAGTCATCGAGTAGATCGGCCGGAAATTTTCCCGGTGGCAGCGGTAGACCGTAGCGCACGATTGGGCGGACGCGGTCTAAGGTGTTCACCGTGAAATCGGCGGTGAGGTCCGCCGGGGGCGGCCCGAGCCCACCATTGTCCAGCAAGACGGTTAGGGCGCCGGCCCTTTGACCGGCCTGAATGTCGAAGTAAAAATCACCCACCATCAGGATTTCGTCCGGATCGATGTTGAAGCGGCCGGCGGCCTGCAGCACCCCCTCCGGGCTGGGTTTGGGGGGAATAGGGTCGTCACGGGTAATGATCAGATCGAAATCGGAGCGCTGGGTGTGTTCGAACTTCTCCAGGGTTTTTTCAATCGAGGCCAGGCTGTTGCGGGTCAGGATACCGATCGGCAGATGCTGCGCCTTGAGAAAACCGATCAGATCCTCCGCTCCGTCCTGGGGACGGGATTGCGCGGCGGCCGCCATTTCCATGGTATTGAGTGTCGCCTGGTGCTGGCGGCGCAGGCCTTCCTCGGGTAATGCGGCAATATATTCCAGGATCGCCTGGTCGCCAGGACAGCCGATTGCCTCCCGAATGGCCTTGAAATCGATGCTGCCGGGACGCGTCAGCGTGCCGTCAAAATCGAACAGGACGCCTTTGATGCAATATGCTCTGGGTAGCTTTAACATGGTACCTTGGCGGATGAAGTGTCCCGCGGATTGGCCGGTAACGGCCTGGCCACGTATGGGTCCCAACCCCCACCTCTGGTGAAGGTTCGGGGGGCGGTTCTATTGTTAAAGCGTCCGCTTTAATGGGTATTCGAGACAATGTCAAGCACCGGCCGCAGCTTCGGGTTCCAGGATGTCCGGGTCGAAGTGCAGGGTCGCCAGATAGTCTTCGATCTGTTGCGCCCGCCGGATCAACTCGACCTGACCATCGGTGCGCAGCAGCAGTTCCTTGGGCTGCAGGCGGCCGTTGTAGTTAAAGCCCATGGCGTGGCCGTGGGCGCCGGTATCGTGGATCAAGATGAGCTCACCCTCGGCAACCGCCGGCAGTTCGCGTTGGACGGCGAACTTGTCGTTATTCTCGCACAAGGCGCCGACCACGTCGACCACCTCTCGCGGGCCCCCGTTATTGTGGGCTGGTGCGCTGATGTGGTGGTAGGCCCCGTAGATCGCCGGCCGCATGAGCGCGGACATGCAGGCATCGACCCCCACGTAGCGCCGATAGATCTCTTTGCGGTTGATCACCCGGGTGACGAGCACGCCATGGGGGCCGGTCATGCAGCGCCCGCATTCCATAAAGAGCTGGGGCGCATATCCGTGGGTCCGGCGGAAATGATCGAAAGCCTGCCGGATCGCTTCGGCCAGGGCCTCCAGATCAAAGGCCGCCTGGTCGGGTTGGTAGGGAATGCCGATCCCGCCGCCGATATTGATGAACTCGAAGCGGATACCGGTCTCCTGGCTGACCATTTCGGCCACGGCCAGCAGCATGCGGGTGGTTTCGGCGATTTGCCGGTAATCGAGTTCATTGGAGGCCACCATGGTGTGCAGGCCGAAGCGCCGCGCGCCGCGCCCGAGGGCCTGTCGGTAAGCCTCGACGATTTGGTCGTGACGGACACCGTATTTGGCCTCGACCGGGTTGCCGATGATGGCGTTGCCCGTGCGCCGGGCACCCGGATTGTAGCGAAAGCAGATGCGCTCGGGAAAAGGCGCGAGTTTGTCGATCAGGCCGATGTCGTCCAGGTTGATGATGCTCCCGCCGTCGGCGCGGGCGGCGGCAAATTCTTCGATGCTCGTGTTG
>JASFTA010000008.1:0-13037 GCA_050114115.1 Desulfobacterales bacterium
GCAACTTAGAACTCCAGACCTTTGTCCGGCAGGCGCTGGCGGCGGATGACGAGCAGCAAAGCGATGTCACCCTGTATACCCCCGGCGAAACCATCCTCTTTATCCGCAGCTCGCCGATTCGGGATACCGGGGAGCGGCGCATCGGCACCCTCCTGGTGATGATGGACGTCACCCAGCTACGCCGACTCGAACATATGCGCCGGGATTTCGTGGCCAACGTCTCCCACGAAATCAAAACGCCCCTGACCGCCATCAAGGGCTACGTGGAAACCCTGTACAATCAGGAAGTCGATTCCAGGGAAGACAGTGAACGCTTCCTGGGCATCATCATCAAGCATGTCAATCGCCTGAACGCCATTGTCGAAGATCTTCTGTCGCTCGCGCGTATCGAACGCACGGACGAAGAATCTTCCTCGGCGCTGGATTTTACGAAAACACGCATCGGTGATGTCATCCATACCGCGATTCAAGTCTGCCAGAAACAGGCCGATGCGAAAGGCATCACGATCGACAGCCGCGGGGCGCTGGATCTGGATGTCCGGGTCGATGCCACCCTTCTTGAGCAGGCCATTTTGAACCTGCTCGACAACGCCATCAAGTTCAGCGACAGCGGCAGTGCGGTCGCCATCGATGTCGATCAGCGCAACGGCGCCACCGGCATTCATATCATTGATCACGGCTGCGGCATCGCCAAAAACCATCTGGCGCGTCTCTTTGAACGCTTCTACCGCGTCGACAAGGCCCGCAGCCGCCAGATGGGCGGCACCGGACTCGGCCTGGCCATCGTCAAACATATTGTCCAGGCCCATGGGGGCCAGGTGACCGTGGACAGCTACCCGGGCCGGGGCAGCACCTTCTCCATTTTCCTGCCGGTTTAAATTGCAGGCCTATCAACATTTACATGCCAATCCTCAACCAGATGCCTGTGCCCGGCGTCACGCCTCTGCGCGCAGCGTCGACATTCTGATAGCACATCCGTCAGAAATACGTTCCGATCGATAAACCGCTCGGTATCGTGATCGACACGTTTCGATGCCGATCCCGAAAGCGATACCGATTATTGGTTTATTGGTGGTGGGGGCGCGGCTGCGGAGCGTTGAAGGTGGTCGCCAACACTTGCCGTAAGTGTACCGGGATCATTCCCTGGACGCCGGTCGGACGAATTTGACCCCGATGCCCTCATCGGAAATCCGCACGATCTGGCCGCGGACCTTCACCGGCTCGGCGTGCCGTGTGGGGGTGAAGTTGAGAAGAATTTCCTGACCGACACTGAAGGGCTCGTTGGTTTCGATAAATACCCCTGTGGGACTGATGTTCTGAATGACATCCCGGTAGGCACGATCGTGGGTGGCATAATAGACGGTCAGGTGGGTATTGCGCCGTTTGTGCTTGCGGGTCCGGCGGGTCTGTTGTTTCTCGAGTTCTTCCAATAATTGCATCTGTTCATTGAAGTCCATCTCGGTGATCAGTTCGAACAGACGAAAGGTGACGTCGGTCTGGCGGTTGTCGTGCGGGGGATGGTCATCCATGATCCCCATCCTTCCTGTCGGCGCGGATGTTTCGCGTGCGAAATCGCCCACGCCATTAATCCCCAGACCTGAGAGCCAAGACCGGTTTCCGGCGCTCTCCGGCTGGATGTCGACGCATCATGCGGAGTTGATAATGTGGCGGCCCCCGGCGGATGGGCGGGGCGCTTTTGATTCCGCCGATCGCTGGCGACTGTCCGCCTGCCATTGTTCCCTGTGTACCCTATGACTATAGGAGATTTGGCTTTTCGTTGTCAAAAAAAAAATGCGATGGGGCAATGGCTGTCCGGCTCGAAGCGGCGGGTCTTTTCATCAAGAAATAACCGGATTTTAATGCCCGGCCAACAATCCCCCCCGACAATTGCTCTAGCGTCGAGAAGGTCATCGACGGATTGCCGTTAAGCAAGGAAACCCTGAATTTATGACCAGCTCCTGCCGTGCGTCCAAGATCATCCGGCCCCAACAGTTTGAAACCGCCTATTCTTATGATGTCGAGCGAATTGCCGCGGCGCTGGCCATCGACCGCCGCTCCCCCGACACCCTTGCCCGAAGCCTGCCATTCGGTCCTGGTGACACCACCGCCGGCGTTGAAAACGAGCTTCAGGCGGCCGTGGCCGGTAACAGTGACCACGTCGATCTGCCCATGGCCATCCGGGCGTCGGACGTCTATGAAAATATCCGCCGGATGGCCATAGCCGGTGACACCTCACCGCGTCTCAAGGAAGACCTGGAACGCTACCTGGAAGAAAATCCGTCCGAATTTTGGGAAAACAGTTGGGTTCAGTTTCCCCGCTACTGTATGGCAACCTACACCGATAGAATCCTGCAGCGAGATCTCCAAGCGGACAAGCGAAACCGCTGCAGTCCGCCACGCTGCGACCGGGAGCGCTTTTTCTTCCAGCGCCAGGGCGACGAATTTGTGCGGATTCCCATCAGCTACCTGATGAAACTTTCCTTGGCCGAAGTGGTTGCCGAACTGCCGGCCGGCGGATTGCTCCGGCGTGAAGCCGAGCGTTTGATGGATCATTTTATCAGCGACAATACCTCGCCGGAAACCCATTCCTTCTACACGACCCGCCTGGCCCCTGCCAACGGCAACGGGCGCGCGATTGCGGCGGAAACCTCCCGCCGCCTGCTTTTCGCGCAACTCCTGGTCATGTACGCCAACCGACGTTTCCGCCTGAACGAACACGGCCAGCGTGCCGTTATCTATATGGCGCCCCACCCCCCCCAACGTCAGAAGTGGCTAAACGAACTGATTCCCGATACGTTTTACCGCGAACTGTTCATGAGCCCCTGTCTCTCGGGCTGGGACTGCGGTGAAGAAAAACACGCCTATATGGGCCTCTGTCACCAGGTCCTTTCCCGCAGCCAACTGAATGCCGTCAAAAAACTTAAAGATGCCGGCATCATCAGCCGTAATCTCGTGGTTCTGCCGAACCTCTCGAACATCAGCCTGGCCAACAACGGTACCCATGTCAGCCTGGGAAGCCTCAAGCTGTCCCGGCAAATGCAAGCCGCCCATCCTGACCTTCAACCGCGTGATGAGAAAAACCTTGGCGATCTGGTCATCAAGATCGTCGAGCACTTCCTGCCGCTTTTCGTAGGCACCTACAGCGCCGCCCCTTATCGGCTGGATTTCGCGGACATGCATCCTGAAAAAGTACTGGGATTTCTACCCCACGAACTCAACTTCACCCATCTGCGCATGATTTGGCGGCGCTGGAAAAAGAAGGCCCGCATGAAGATCGGCGGTCATCCGATAACCCCTTTCGGCCCTGAATGGCTTGATCGCCAGATCAGTCAAATCTTGCATTTGAAGGGTGACTTCATCCAGGATTTTCGCCTGATCGATTATCTGGTCTGTTTGATGAGCACCCGCACCTCCGCGGCCCTCAACGGCGATCTGGGCAACGACCAGCGCCTCAAACGCGATCTGGCCCATATGGGCATTTTCGATGAAGCCATGCCGCTGTACCTCCTCTATCGCCAGCGCGCGTTCGACCAGCTGGGTTTTTCGGGTTTCGAGGGCCGTCATTTCAGCCAGTTTGAAAACCTGGACGGCGACATGGCCGCGGCGGTGAACCTGCAGACCCTGATTACGGCGCTGGCCTTCAAATTGATTGTCAATAAGGACGTCACCCATGCCGCTATTCCCGACACCCCCACCATTGAAAGCGAACGCCGGCAGATTTTTTTCGGTGCGGCCATCGGGCTGCCCACCTTTTTTGTGTCCGCCCAGACCCGCAATCGCTTTCTTAAAAAGCTGCTGAACGAAATTCGCCATACGCGTGCCAGCCGGCGTTACCCCGGATATATTCGCATCCATCAACGCGAATATGGGCTGGGGTTGCTGCGCCTGCTGCGGCGCGAAGCGGCCGAACTCGTGGAAAGCCACGAGATCGCTACGACCCTGGACGATCTGGAAGAGCGTCTGCGGGACCCCGCCCATTACGCCGCGGCCGGGCGCCTGACCCAAGGGATTCTGGATGAAGCCGGGGCCCAATCGGCCCTCAAGCTCAGCGCGACCGAATTCAACACGGCGGCCGAACAATACTACCGCGGCACCCTGCGGCGCCACCAGATGCAGGAAGGCCTTGACCACCTTTCCCGGGATCTGGCCGCCATCGATGCCCCGCTGTCCTGGCGTCGGGGATTCTACAACCGGTTTCTCTTCGATCTACTCCAGGGACGCGATACGGCCACCTTTCTGAGCGCCAACCGCGAGGCCCTTTTAAATGGCACCATTGGCGAGGAAGCTCTGGAAAAACTCATCCGTCTTTTCATCCTGACGATCCATGATCAACGCAAACGGGAAGAGACGGCCCGCCCCTGCCCGGAGCCACCGCTGCCGGCCGCATCATAAGGAGACCGGTTGCCTATGTCGGTATCATTTCACCATCAGTACATCCAGCGTGACTCGGGCACGGTAGTGACCGAGAGCCTGTTTGCCGACCGCCTGGTCAACCTGATCTACGCCCGTGGCCGCGAAATCGCACCGAACCTGTTTCGTCAACTGACCTCGCGCCGCGGCAACGACCTGTGGGCCTACATCAATTTCGACCTGACCGCAGGCAACCCGCACCGCGCGGCCCAACGTGTCATCCAACGCCTGAACATCAACCTCAGCGAATGCCTGGATGCGGAAACACTCGCAAGCCCTCGCCAAGTCTTCGAGCGCCAGATCCGCTATTGGCAATGCCGCCCCATGGCGGTCGCCGACGATCAAATCGTGTCCCCGGCCGATTCCCGAATGGTTTTCGGATCGCTGGCCCGCCAGTCGCTCTTCTTTCTCAAGGAAAAATTCTTCGATTATGACGAGTTGCTGGGCAAGACCAAACCCCTGTGGCGTAAAGCCTTCGTCGAAGGCCAGTTTGCCATCTTCCGCCTGACCCCCGAAAAATACCACTACAACCATCTACCGGTGGCCGGGCGTGTGCGCGATATCTACACGATCGATGGGGATTTTCATTCCTGTAATCCCGGTGCCGTGGTCCGGATGGTCAGTCCCTATTCCAAAAATCGCCGGGTGGTCACCATCCTGGATACCGATGTGCCCGGGGGCACCGGCGTCGGCCTGGTGGCCATGATTGAAATCGTGGCCCTGATGATCGGCGATATCGTTCAATGCTACAGTGCAAGACGCTATCAAGATCCCGTCCCCTTGACCCGCGGCTTATTCGTGCGCCGCGGACAGCCGAAGAGTCTTTACCGCCCGGGCAGTTCGGTCGATGTCCTGCTTTTCCAGAAAAATCGGGTGCGTTTCTGCAACGACTTGAAACGTAATCTGCGGCAAACGGGGGTACAAAGTCGCTTTTCACAAGGGTTTGGACGCCCTCTCGTGGAAACCGACGTGCCCGTGCGATCCACCATTGCCATGAAGGAAGTCACCCATGATCGATGAACTTTTCGTGACCGGCCTCGCCCTCGTCACCTTTCTGCTGTTTCACTGGTCCTTTCAGCACCTGCCGGATGAAAAATGGCAGTTTGTCGCCAGCATCCCCCGGGTGAAGAAGGGGGAAAGCCGCTGGCAGGGACTCAACCTGACCTATTACGGCTTTTTCAACGCCACGGCCTACACCCTGGCCAGCATGATCGTGGTCATCCTGACATACGCGGCGGGCATGCCACTGGCATTGACGATGAACCTTATCGGCTTGACTCTGGCCGTCTGCATGCCGGGCTCCCGCCTGATTGCCCGTTTCGTCGAAAAGAAGAAACATACCTTCAGTGTCGGCGGCGCCTCCTTTTTGGGGATCATCCTCCTGCCCCCCCTGCTGCTGATCCTGCGTCCCATTGTCAATTCGATATGGGGCCTGTCATTGCCCGTCATGGTCTATCTGGCCGCCGTCAGCATCGCCTACGGATGGGGAGAGGGCATTGGCCGTCTGGCCTGTATCAGCTTTGGCTGCTGCTATGGCAAACCATTGTCGGCGATGCCGCCCGGATTGCGGCGGTGTTTCCGGCACTGGCACTTTATCTTCCTGGGAAAAACGCGTAAAATCAGTTATGCTGATCGTCTCGACGGCGTCCAAGTCGTCCCGATCCAGGCGATTACCGCGGTTTTGTATTGTCTGACCGGACTGATCAGCCTGTACCTCTACCTCAAAGGCTTCTTCACGCTTGCCTTCCTGCTTTCCTTGGGCGTCACGCAACTCTGGCGCTTCGCCTCGGAATTCCTGCGCGCGGATTATCGCGGCCGTGGTCGAATCAGCGCCTATCAATACATGAGCCTGGGGGCCGTGGCCTATGGCCTGGTCGTTGCGCTGGGTTTATCGACAACCACCCCGCCGGCCGTCACCATCCAAATCGCCCAGGGATTGCAGGTCATCTGGAACCCTCTGATGCTGCTGTTCTTTCAGGCTCTCTGGTTGGCCGCTTTCCTCTATACCGGCCGCAGCGAAGTCACCGGGGCGACCATCGAATTCCATGTCCATCACCACCGTATATAGATCGCTTAGCAAGCAACGCCTGAGCATCCGAGCCGGCAAGAGGGGTACGGCCGCCTTTCGGTCCTTTTAGTTCTGATCTAAACCCTCTACCTCTGCTGCCACCCTTACGGCTTGGGCCTAAAAACTTCCCGGGCCGGCAGGTGATGGGTATCGAAGTGGGGGACTTCAGAGGGCGCCAGTTCGACGGCCTTCAGTCGAAAGCACTGGAATTCGTAGGGATGACATAATTCCACCCAGCGCTGGTCGATCCGCTTGAACAGACGATGCGTGCGGGGGCAAAGCATATGGACGAATTCATTGTAATAAAAATAGTGAAAGCTCATGTTAATTTCCCGATAAGCGCTTCAATCAGTGAGGCAGGTGCAAGGGGTACCAGTGCTCGACCACCATCGAGGCGCTGAACTCGAGGTCACGGGAAAGCCCCCGCAGGTAGTCCATGCGCTTGTTGCAGTCGCGACAGGTCGCATTGTTTTTGTCTTTTTCTCTCAATCCGCAATTCAGACAGGGGTTGATCCGATCCATGATTTCGATCCTTTGTGAGGCCGGTTCGCCAACCAGCATATCATCCCAACTCGCCGCAGGGCATGCCACGGAAAGCCTGCGGTTCATTAACGCCATTACCGTTAGGACGCGACTAAGAAAACACTAGAAAACATGTAACTGTCCAAGTACATGGCCGGCCAATCGTCTAACCGCCATCAATTGGAACCCACCGATTGGACGCAGACGTCACCCCGACTTGCCACGGTTGACGATAGCATCTCGGAGGCCGTTTCGCGGTGTCGTCCCGATGCGGCAAAACGCTTCAATTTATCCAAATCAGGCGTCCGGCGTCCGTCGAAAAAACCACAGGCCCGATAGTAGCGCAGATCTTCACGCCAATAGCGGAAGAATTCACGATCGATCCGCATGCGGCGCAGCAGGTTCAGCGGTCGATGCAGGAGCTCACGGAACGGCCCGGTCAACTCGGAGGGGTCCCGGAAGCATTCCCATTCACACTGGTAGCAGGCCGCCTTGTCCGTACCGCGCCCCTGATCGGCCGAACCAAATGGCCCCAGATCTTCGCGGCCGCGATAACCGCAGGGAAAAGCGTGTCCCCGAACCGCATCCATGAAGAAAAAATCGATGCCGCCCTGGCAGGCATACCCCTTGGCGCCATTGGCAAACTGCTGCGTCAGGGCATACAGCGAACACAAGGGGGCGAATATCCGCAACCGGCTCCGATGGGCGCGGATGACCTTCAACAGGGTGTCGAACAGCAGGGCCTTTTCATGGTCCGCAAACGATACGACCGAATCCGCCGAGGTCGCCCCGTAGACGGCGTGCAAATCATCTCCGGGCGCATCTTCGTCCAGGCTCATGGGGTAGCAGACATTGGCGATGGTAAACCCCAGATCGGCGATCCGGCTAAAAAAGCGGTCCAGCCCCTTTTGCAGGGCCATGGTGAAATCGGCCGCCTGGGCCGCCGAATAGCGTTGCGGCAGCTTGGGGATACTGTTCTTGCCGCCCAGATTGCGGTTGATTCCCAGGTTGGCGGAAGGAAAAAGCCCGTGGGCATGAAAGATGGGGAGGGCCCTTTCAATACCAGCGACGACCCCGGAAAAACCCCGCATTTCTTCATGGATTTCCGGGTCGGCGGAGTCGATGCTGATCCAGAAGTTGCGCAACGGCGTGGCGGCCAGTTTGGAGGCCAAACGATGCATGCGGTCTTCGAAATGGGGCCGTTCGGCGTGACGAAAAACAAAACCGTTGGTGCCGGTGCGCAGATAGGGAATTCCGCGTGCGCCGGCATAGGCCAGCATCGTCACCAGATCTTCCAGCAATAGCAGCGGTTCACCGCCCGTAAAGGATACCGCTTGGATGTGCCGGGCGGCAGCGGCATCGATGGCGGTTTTCAACTGCGGCAGGCTGAGGCGGTGGCGCTCAAAGCACTGGGTGGTGTTCATACCGCACTGGGGACAGAGGGCATTGCACCAGTCCGTCATCTGGATGACAAGTTGACCGGGCACCCGGTTACGGCGGAATTGATTAAAATAGTGCCACAAGCGTATCGGCATCATATGGTATTCCTTGGGTGTATTCCTATTGATTGACGATATTGACGATAGGGTACCAGGACTGGGTTTGCCTTCGGTAGGGCGCGCGTTAAAATCGGCTGCTTTGCATTAAACGGATATCTTGGGGGGATAACTTTCGGGCGCCCTCTAAAAACCGGCCGCCTTCAGCCATTTATCGCCGCGTTCACCGGGCATCACGCGGTAAAGGTCCCACATTTTGAGAAAGGCCGCATCAAAAGACCGCGCTTCCATGTACCGGCGGGCGGCCGCCCCCATGGTTCGCCGGCGCTGGGCATCCTTCGTCAGGGTCAGCATGGCCGCCACGAGTTCCTCGCACGCGTGGGCCTTGACCATCAGTCCGGTCTTGCCCGGCAGCATGTTCTCATGCGGTCCACCCTGGTCTGAGACGATCACCGGCAGACCGCAGGCCTGGGCTTCCAGGATCACGTTCCCGAAGGTGTCCGTGGCGCTTGGGAATACGAACACATCCGCCGAGGTATAGGCGCCCACCAGGTCGTCCCCCTTGAGAACGCCGGTAAAGGTGCAGGGCAGTTCCGCAAGCGCCTTGTGCATATCCGCCAGGTAAGGCCCGTCGCCCACCACCACGAGATGGGCCTGATCGGTGCGCTCACGCAGAGCGCGATAGGCGTCCACCAAAAGATCGAGGTTTTTTTCCTTGGAAACGCGTCCGACATAGAGCAGCGTACAGACATCCCGCAGGCCGTACTTGCGGTCCCAATAGTCATTTTCTTGCTGCGGCCTGAAATGCTTAATGTCGATCCCGCGGGGGTAGCGCTGCACCTTTTCGGGCTTGATCCCATGATCGATGAGCTCTTGTCGGGTGCTTGCGGAAGGGACATAGATGACATCCATCTGGTCGTAATACCAGATCACATATTTCCAGGTGAGCTCCTCCATGGCGGCATCGCCGGTAAGGGACTGGGCGTATTGCGGCAGTTGCGTATGATAGGTACCGCTGAAGGGCAGTTTGAGAATCTTGGCAATCGCCAGGGCGGCCAAACCGATCGGCCCGGGGGTGGCCGAGTGGATCCGAGTGAACTTCTGCTCGTAGCAGTACCGCAGCATTTCGAGCAAAGGCGGATAGTAGAGCTTTTGGTCACTGTAGGCCGGCATATCATAGACCCCAATGGGGGCAAACGTCTTGACCCCCGGCTGGACGCGATTGTTCTCGTTGCAGGTAATCACCTGCAGATGCTTGTGGTTGCGGCGGGCTACCCGAACCTGCTGCTGGATAGTTAAGGCCACCCCGTTGGTGTCGTAAAACGTGTCGGTAAAATGCGCCAGCCGCACGCGATCGTCCAAACCCTCCGGGCGGGCCGGATTCACTTCAAATCGCCGGCAGACCGCGCGCGTGAACTGGCGGTCTTTGGAAAACAGGGAATAAGCGATAAAATAAGGCGCTAGCAGGCCATAGAGCCCTCCCGCCGAGCCCAGGCTGTGAAAAATATTAAAGACGTTGGCGCCCAGCAGGTGATTCATGATGTGATTGGCAAAATTGATCAGGGTGCGATTGGAAACCTGGTTCACAAAATCAAACCAGCGATCCTCGTTATGGTTGACATCCTCACGGCCGTTGAGTTGCGGCAACACGAACTGCGGGTCGGCCTTAAGGAGTTTGGCCGTTTCGTGCCGCAGCAGATCGACCAGATTGGTGGAGGTGGGCTGGGTGCGGGTCTGCTTGCGGGTGTTGAAGAACAGGTAGACCTTGTTCAAGAAGCGCCCTTCATCCTTCGCTTTCTGGCGCCGCGTATAACACAGGGCGCGGTCCATAAATTTCATGAGGATATCTTTACCCTCGTAGCGCTCCAGATGAAATTTGCAGCGGTAGTACTGATAGGCGATGCTGTAGAAATTCTGGGCCATGGTTTGCGGCTGGGACGCACGACGCACGACGGTGCTCCCACCGCTTTCGATGGCCGCCAGACCTTCTTCCACGCTACGGGCGCCGGGGATATCGGTGTAGGTCCGAGCGATATGGAGCGAACTGTGATCGTCGGATCCGCCGGTCAGGCCTTTTTCCCAGGGATCGGCAAATTGCGGGGTGATCCCGTGATGCGCGCTCAGCTCGGCGATGGTTTCAGGCGTGAGGGCCTCGAGCACCGCCGTTAGGCCCGCGTTGGCGATGTCGTTGCGGGCGCCGTTGAGTTCGAAGTTTTTGAACAGGAGCAGGAGTTTCTCGAAATGCGCGAGGGTCAGACGATCATTGACGGCATACAACGCGTGTGCCAGCACGTGGATGATGCCGTTGGTTTGCAGATAGGCAACCAAATCGAAGACATTGGCACGCAATTTCTGAATATCATCATGCTGAACTTCGGTGATGTTCAGTGCCAGGACATGCAGTTTGCAACCGTCTTCCGGAAAATAGGTCGTAATTTCCTCGCTGACGAAGGTATTCGGCAGGTGGGCGATCTCCAGGGCGCCCTCGATGCGGTTGTGGTCGGCGATGGTCACGTGCGTCATACCGCGGTCGCGGGCAATTCGGTAAATATCCAGCGGTTCGGTGAAGCTTTCCGGGCATCCGATTTTTTTCAACACCCAAGCCGAGGGCCTCTGTGAAAATCGTGAGTGGACATGAAGATCAATGCGCATCCCTTATTATCCTTTGCGTTTAGTTGGCCGCCAAATGCGAACCCAGAGAACTCATTGCCCCTATACTCCGCCCTACTACACACGGTCGCTGTTACCCCTCCATTAGATTTGGTCTAGGTTTTCCAGAATCCCTTTAGAATTTGGTAACAATCACATATCTATCGATATCCTAACGCTGCGCTAACAATTGCCTAACATTCATGCCGCTAAATCCCGCGATACCTGCACGGTTGCAGGAAAGGCGATCCCTACGGGTTACGATTATGCTTCCATCGCGCAATCCGTCCGGATCGCGGATACATCGCAAGGCAATCGGTCGGCCGGTTAAGCGCCGGTGGCCCCAAGTTTCGCCATCACGTGAGGAGCGAGTCAATGGCGCGCCATTTCCAGAAAGAGCTTGAAAAAGTCAAAAAGATGATTCTGTCCTTAGGGGCCATGGTGGAGGAACGGGTCCGCCAGTCATGGAAGGCGATCGAAACCATCGATCCCGCGATTGCCAGGCAGATCGTCAAAACCGATCACGAAATCGATGAAATGGAAGTCGAAATCGAAGAAGAATGCCTCAAGATCATGGCCTTGCACCAGCCGGTGGCCATCGACCTGCGTTTTTTGATCGCCGTCATTAAGATCAACAACGATCTGGAACGCATTGCCGACGAAGCGGTCAACATCGCCGAGCGCATCACCACCCTCGACAAATATCGCACCGAAAAGTTTTTCTTCGATTATGGACCCATGGCGGCCGAGGTCGAAGAGATGCTCAAACTGAGCCTGGACGCCCTGGTCAACATGGACGTCGATCTGGCCTTCAAGGTGGTCACCATGGACGACGAGGTCGACGACATCCACCGGCAGGCCTACCGCCTGATCAGGGAAGAGATGACGGGCCATCCGGAACAGATCATTTTCTTGATGAACTATTACCTGATATCAAGGCACCTCGAACGCATTGCCGATCATGCCACCAATATTGCCGAAGAGGTCATCTACCTAATCGAGGGTGAAATCGTCCGTCATGCCCAATATTGACGCTCGCCCATCCAAGCGGAAGCCTAACGATTGAGAATCTTTTATGATTTCATCCTTTCACCTGAACCTGGCCACAACTAATGGGATAATAACGCGGCGCTAACCGTTTCCTAACAACCGCTACGTAGCTAAGGCCCACTTGAAGGCATGACGACGATGCCTTCGATGACCAATAGGACGTGAATTGATGATCACCCCCTCACTGACATTCGTGGTGCTGCTTTTGATGTCCGGCGGCGCCTTTATCATCGGCCGACGCCGCGCCTTTGCCGTGGCCGGCGACCGGTCCGGGCTCATTGCCATGCACTCGCGCCCGGTTTACTATGGGCTTCTGACCGCTTTGTGGTGCGCGGTACCCGCCCTGCTCATCTTTGCCGCCTGGACCATCTTCGAGTCCACGATTATCACCCACCTGGTTGTCGCGCGCCTTCCCGAAGAGATCCGTTCGCTGCCGCCCGATAGGCTGAACCTTGTTGTGAACGACATTTACAATCTGGTCAGCGGCAATGTGGTGGCCACCCAGATCGATCAAAACATGCAGGCCGCCGCCGAGCACTACCGTCATCTAAGGACGATTAGCCATACGGCCTTAGCGGTTGTAGCCCTGGCAGCCTGTATGATCGCCACCACCATTTTGCGGCAAAAGATCAGCGGCCGCCTGAGGGCCCGCAACCAGGTCGAGCGCATCATCAAGTGGATTCTGATCGCCTGCTCCACCATCGCCATTTTCACCACCATCGGGATCCTGCTCTCGGTGCTTTTTGAAGCCATCCGGTTTTTTGAAAAAATTTCCCTGACGGAATTTCTGTTCGGCTTGGAATGGAGTCCTCAAATGGCCATCCGGGAAGACCAGGTGGGCT
>JASFTA010000009.1:0-13000 GCA_050114115.1 Desulfobacterales bacterium
GTCAACGAGCAGCCCTTTACCCGCAGTCTCGACAACGTGGTCATCCCGGCCGGAATCAAGCGCGTCACGGTGCGCGCCCACGACAACCAACACGGCTATGGTGGACGGGCGATGACCCTGAAACTGCCGGATCGCTGACATTCGCTTGCGCCCTCAACCACCACCGGGAGACATGCATGACCGCCAAGCAAGACTATCCCCTGTATGAAATGGTCGATTTTGCCGCCGTGCTCGTCGAGACGACGGCCTTTAAGGAGGTCCTGACCTCCCTGGTTGAAACCTTTAACCTCCCGCATTTCCTTGCCGGCATCGGGGTTCAGG
This sequence comes from Desulfobacterales bacterium, assembly GCA_050114115.1. GTDB lineage: Bacteria > Desulfobacterota > Desulfobacteria > Desulfobacterales > UBA5852 > JABZFP01. The sequence continues at coordinate 322 of JASFTA010000009.1, forward strand.
CCGAGGACGGGGCCATGCGCCGGCTGGAGGCCAAGGTGGCCGCTCATCTCCTGGATCAATTGACCACCGATCGCGTCGACGCGCCCTATGTCTCCGTATGGGAGAAGGGCCGTCACCAGGAAGTCAAAATGGTTTATATCAATCCGGCCATCGAGGAAATCACCGGTTTTTCGGCGCGCAAAGTGCTCAAGATCGGGTTCAGTATCTTCGTGCCGGACGATCTGATCACGCGGGTGGACCGCACGGGCGAAAACCCGGTGCACCGACAGGTACCCATCGAACAGGAGCGTGAGGCGCGTCAGCAGGAGGCCCTGCGGGGGCGCTGGGAGCGGATTTACGAAATTCTAACACGCCAGGGCACCCGTTACGTCAAGGATGTGGCCTTGATCGAAACGGTTGGGAATCTGTGTATCTCCAGCGGCACCCTCATCGACATTACCGACCAGTACGCTGACAAGATCGCGTGAGGATGCCGCAAAGCGAATCTTATCTTTAGCGGCGCTCAGTCCGGGCGGTTTTGGTCGACCACGCGCCGGACTTCTTCCTGAATGAAGTCGGCCAGGGCCTTCACCTGGGAGGCCGTAATCGTGCTGATGCCTTCCGCGAGTTCGGCAATGCGTGCTTCGGGCAGCTCCGTGGTTTTGTGGATCATGAAGTCATCCACCTCGCCGTCTTCCGCCATCAAAAGTCCGCATCCGCCGGCGGCCCCCACGAATTCATCCCCCACAAAAATCGGTACGACGATCTTGATCAGACCGGCATCGCATTCCTCGATCACGGGCTGGCGGGTGTTCTGGGCCATGGCCGCCAGGTTCTGATGGGCGACGGCGCAGATAAACGTAAGCCCTTTGGGGGTCTTTCTCAATTCAGCGCAGAGTTCGTTGGCATGCGCCGATTTGTCCGTGATCCCCACCCCGTCGACATTATAGACCCGGGCCCGCAACCCTGATTTTGCGCGGATGGCCGTTTCCAGTTCGGCCCATTTTTCGAGGGGCTGAAGTTCTGTCAGTTTCATCGGCAACCTTTCTGTCAAGCGGTTTTCTCTTTTTCGTGACGGCCTCGTAGAAAGCCCGCTATCGGCGTTATGCTTCAGCCCCCGTCATGGCAGCGCCCATTAACGACGCTTCATTCCTGGGGCTTCGCAAGCCGTATCGCGAACTTTTTACGAAAACGCCTAACAGGTGACTTCGACACATGCATCGATCCTGTTCGCAGGCGTAAGTGTACTTTACGCGATCGCCCGCGCCGATGCCCTCAGCGACGGTGGCCTTCCGTTTGAAGCCAGACCCTCAAGCGGCGCAGCCCCTCAGGGGTCGATACCAAGGGGCGATAGCCCAGATCCGTCTTGGCCGCCCGGATGTCAAACCAGTGCGCGGTGGCCAATTCCTGAGCCACGAAGCGCGTCATCGGCGGTTCGCCGGGCAGATGCAGGATCCGGTAGAACCACTCCATCAGGGTGCCGATGCGCATGGCCCCGGCGGCCGAGATCGAGCGGCGCACCGGCGGCAGATCCGCGGCCGCCAGAATGGCGTCCACCATGTCCCAAAGCGCGATGGGCTCATCCTGGCTGATAAAATAGACCCGGCCGGAAAGCGCGGGGCGGGCCATCAACTGGACAGCCGCCAACAGATGGGCGTGGGCGGCATTGTCGATATAGATCGTGTCCACCCGGTTGTTTCCGGGACCGACCCGGCGCAAACGCCGGGCGCGCTGGATGATGCGCGGCACCAGGTGGTTGTCGCCCGGACCCCAGATGAGGTGCGGGCGCAGGACGATCGTCTGCAAATCCTGATTTCCGGCCTGCCGGACCATCTGTTCGCCCAGGGCCTTGGTGCGGGTATAGTGGGCTTCCCAGTGGTCGGGGTAGGGGACGCTTTCGTCCACCCCCTTCATGTCGCAGCCGCCGAAAACCACGCTGGCGGAGCTGGTGTAGACCAGGTGGCGGACCGTTTCGGCGCGGCAAGCCTGAATCACATTCTCCGTCCCGGTGACATTGGGTCGGAAAAAATCCGCGTAGGAGCCCCAGACGCCGGGTTTGGCGGCCACGTGGAAGATCAGATCCATCCCGCGAACAGCGCTGCGCACCGCCTCGGGGTCAACCAGGTCGCCCTGCACCTGATCAACCCCCAGGCGATCGAGCTGCGGGTAGTGGCCCCGTGAAAAACTGCGCACCCGGGCCCCGCTGTCCAGCAGTTGTTGGACAATGGCACCGCCCATAAAACCGCCGCCGCCGGTCACCAGCGCGGAGAGATTCGAAAAGTCCAGAGGGGCCATATCATCGTCCTCGGATTTGCGTTTCGGCCCAGCGGGCCAGTTTTTCCCTAAAAATCTTGGCGTTGTGACGAATGTCCACTGGAAAAGACGGGTGAAAGAGGATCCGGCGGATAGGCGCGGTTAGCGGATTGCCGGCCGCCAGTTCCCCGAGGGCCCTCTCCAGATTTTCCGTATCGCCGGTCGCCTGGTCCGCGTGAAGTTCGATGCAGATCACCGGTTCCTGATGCGGCGGGGTGCCGATGCCCACCAGGGCGCTGCGGAAGACCTGGGGGTGATTGTTGAAGATGGCCTCGCAGGGGATGGTATACATATCGCCGTCGGAGGTGATCACCCGGTGGCTTTTGCGACCGCAGAACCAGATCCGGCCTTTTTTATCCTGCCAACCCAGGTCGCCCATACGATGCCAGAAACGATCGCCGTCCCGGATTTTGGCCAGGGCATCGGCCCGGGGCTGGCGGTAGTAGCGGCGGGTGACCAGTTCACCCTGAACGATGATCTCTCCGATTTCCCCGGGACGGACCTCGAGGCCGTCCTCCCATACCGGGATGGGATCGTCCGCGATGCGGATGATGCGAATACGGGTGTGCGGCAGGGGGCGCCCCACGCACATGCCGTGGCCCTGTTCACTCAAGGCGCGGGTTTCGGATAAGATTTCGTGGCTGCCGATGGAGATGATCGGAACGGCTTCCGTGGCGCCGTAAGGGGTGTGGATTTGGGCATCTGCCGAAAGCATGGTCGCGAATTGGGCGATATTGGCCGGTGAGACCGGGGCGCCCGCCGAGACCACCCGCCGGAGGGACGGCAGACGAATGCGGTTTTGGCGGCCGAAGCGGCCGACCCGGTCTAAAAGGGCCGGCGAAGCGAACATGTTCGTTACACCGTGGTGCCGGATCGGCCCGATGATTTTTTCAGGATCGACCAGCGCCGGTTTGCGCGGATCCATGTCGGGAATCACGGCCGTCATCCCCAGGGCCGGATCGAAAAGGGCGAACAGCGGAAAGGTGGGCAGATCGATTTCATCTTCCCCGATGGCAAAATGATCCTGGATCTGCTGGATCTGGGCATCGAAGTTGCCGTGGGTGTAGACGGCGCCCTTGGCCGGTCCGGTGCTGCCGGTGGTGAAGAGGATTGCGGCGGTTTCGTCGCGGTGGGTGGGGGCGGGTGCATAAGGCTGCCAGGGGTGCCGGCTCAAATGCGCGAGGGTGGTCCCCCCCCAGAACAGGCGGCGGCCCGCGGTGACGGCTATTTTTACACTGCGGAAGAAGCGCGGAAACAAGGCGCGCACCACATGGGCGGCGGAGATGCCGATAAAAGCCCGGGGGGTCGTGGATTCGAGGCAGCGCAGCATGCGTTGCATGCCCATGCCGGGATCCACCACCACCGGGACAGCGCCGACTTTGAACAGGGCAAAGATCAGAACGAAGAAATCGATGCCCGGTTTGACCATCAGCACCGTTTTGGTGCCCCGGACAATACCGCTGTGTTCCAGGCCCAGGGCCAGTCGGTCGGAGGCGCGGTCGAGCTGTGCGAAGGTCAGATGGCTGTAAGCGATGCGGCCCTGGCGGTCATGGCCGGCGGTTTGGACCACCGCTCGTTTGGACGGCATCCGCTTCGTCGTAAGCTTCAGTCGATGGGCGATATTGACTTGCGGCGTGCTTGCCGCGGCATTCGCGTCAGGCATTGCGGGGCACTCCCTGGGACCTGACCGGGGCCACCGAATGGGATTGGAAGAATTGACGGACGATGGCGCTAACGGCCTGGGGTTCGTCTTCCAGCAGGTAATGCCCGGCAGTGGCGAAGGTGTGCACTTCAGCCTGCGGGAAACGGCGCTGCCATTCGGCCAGGTAATCACGATCGAAGACGAAGTCGTGCAGGCCCCACAGGATGAGCATGGGAATCGATGCCAGTCGCGTGAGGTCGGCGTCGACACTCGCCACCAGGTCATAGCTGGGATCCCGCGGGCCAAGGGGAATGTCCTGAACGAATTTCAATGTGGCGATGCGGTTGGACGGCGAATCGTAGGGTGCCACCAGACCCCGGCGCACATCGCGCGCCAGGCGTCGCCGCGGCGCCATGAACAGCGCCGCCCGGGCAAACAGGTTGCCGTAAATCACCGCCGGGGCACCGAAGGCGGATAGATTGCGAATGAGCTTCAGGCGGCAGGGCAGGGGCTTGCCGCCGGGGGGCAGGAAACCGGCGGTATTCGTGATCACCAGTCGCTTGAGCTGGTCCAGATGCCGCAGGGCCCAGACCAAACCGATCATGCCGCCCCAGTCGTGCACGATCAGGGTGACGTCGCGATCGATGCCCAGTTTGTCCAGGAGCAATTCGAGATCGGTCACGCGCCTTGCCAGTTGATAGGGATATCGATCGGCCGGCGGTTTTTCGGAATAACCGCAGCCGATATGGTCCGGCACGATGGTCCGGCAGGTGGGCGCGAGCTTTCTGACCAGGTGGCGATAATAGAATGACCAGGTGGGGTTGCCGTGGAGCATGACCACGGGCTCTCCTGTGCCTTCGTCGAGATAATGATAGCGAAAGCCGCCGATGTTGGCGTAGTGGGAGCGGAAAGGGTAGAGATGCCGGTATGCGCGCTTGTCGATCACGTTACCATTCCGCGCCCAGCATCAGGCAGTTGAGTCCGCTGCCGATGCCCAGGAAACCGACCTGATCCCCGGTATTGAAGAAACCGCGCTCGTCGGCGATGGCCGCGGTCACGGCAATCGAGACCGTACCGATATTGCCGAGGTAACGAAAGGTACTGAAGTCTTTGGCGGCCGGCAGTCCGATGGCCTCGAGGATGGCGCTCTGGTGGGCGGACCCCACCTGATGGCAGACGACCTTGTCGGGGTGGTCGTCGTTCCAGGCCAGTTCGCGGCGCAGGGCCTGAAAGGTCTCCCGACCGAGAATGACCCCGTTTTGAAGCACGCCCACCGAGTCCGTGTTCATGACGTGGGGGATGCTGGATGGAATCCCCGTGTCCGGCCCCCAGGTGCACAGTCCATGATGCTGGACGTCGTTGCGGATCACGCCCCCCAAGAGACGGTGCCCGCGGGGGCCGTCAGCACGATCCGTAAGCAGGACGGCGGCGGCCCCCGAACCACCGGTCATCGTGGCCACGCATTTTTTGAAAACCTCCATGCTGCCGGCGGCGAGCATACGGTCGATGGTGCTTTCCACGATCTGACGGCAGGATTCGCACGAGACCACCAATCCAGCCCGAATCTGGCCCAGGGCGATGGCATTGGCAACTTGAACCATGCCATTAAGTATACCAAGACAAGCATTTGAAATATCATAAACTTGAGCCTGTTTTTCAATCCCAAGCCCGTCGGCCACGGCGCAGGCCGTGGCCGGTTCCAGATTTTCGCGGCAGACGGCGCCATAGACCAGCATGCCGACCTGGGCGGGATCGATACCGGCCTGATCGAGGGCTTTTTGCCCGGCGCGGATGGCCCCCTGGGAGAGCTTGAAATCCGGGTCCCAGTAGCGACTCTCCTGGATGCCGGTCAGCTGCTCCAGTTGTCCCGGTTTGAGGTGCAGCGCCTCGTAGAGGGGTTCGAGACGGGCTTCGATGTCCTCGGCCGTAACCACGTTGGGGGCCAGTTCATACCCGATGGCGGCGATGTTGACGTTCTCGTAGCGCATTAAGGGCTTCTATCTCCGTTTGACCAGTCGCAGGCCGAAATTCTGCATCTTATATATGGAAAGGCCGTCGATTTTCAAGTAGCCGTCCGCCCACAGCGCGGGTTCGGGGCCCTCTTCGACCTTGTGAATCACGGCCTCGACCTCGATGCGCTTGTTGGCGGGCCGGATCTGTCCCCGGTAACGCCAGGTGTGCGCCTGGCCGGTCGCAACCAGGGGCATATGGGTGAAGGCCCGATCCGGCCAGCGTTCGCGGGCGGCGTAACGCAGCAGTTGGATCAGGGACTCGATGCCCAGAGAGCCCGGGCAGACCGGATCCTGATAGAAATGGGCCTTGAAGAACCAGGCCCGGTGGTCGACCATTTTGGTGGCCAGCAGATAGCCCTTTCCGTGTTTTCCGCCCCGGGGGGCGTATATTTCGATGCGGTCGATCATGCGCAGGGCGGCGGCCGGCAGGCCGAAGTCGTCCGTGGGATCCTCACCCGGATCTTCCGGGGTCAGCGGCAATAGATCGGCAAGCGCCACCGGCGGTGCTGTATCCGCCCGGCGCCATTTTTGCCAGGCGGCGGAATCGTCGTCTTTTCCCAGACCAACCTGTTTTTCCAGCGCCTCCTGTGTAAAAAAACCGAAAGACGTATCGCCGGCATAGACCAACTGACCACGCTGGTAGACTTCGAAGGCGAATTTTTCAATCAGCATGTCGCCGGCCATCGATGACGACAGCAGGCGGGCGCGGGCATTGACCGGCCCTTGATCCCGCATCACGTTGGTGCTCAGCGTGGCCGTGCCGTCGAGGTTGCGGAAGCGCAAATCCTGCTCGCTTTTCAGGGCCGAGCCCATATAGGCCGCCAGGAAGCCACAGGCCTGCAGGCCGATTTCCATCAGGACCGCCAGGGGCATGCCGTCACTGCGATGGGCGCGAAAATACCAGTCATCCGGAGCCAATTCCCAAATGGTATGCACCCATCCTCCCGGTGCGAGCTTCCAGGGCGGCGGTTCGACCCGCGGCACCCGGGAGATGAACGAATAGGGGGGGGCCGGCAAGCGCGCGATGAAACGGTCGTGGTCGAAAGGCCGGTAAGGATCCCCGAACGCTCGGGAGGGGCGGCCCTGGGCAAAGGCCAGGATATGCTCCCGGGTGAAGGCGTCCGGTGGGTTATCTGTCTTCGTGGTCGCCGGCGGCGGTGAACGCCAAAAGGCCGCGAGACTTTCGCGCGTCATGCCGCTAAGCTGCATGGACATGCCGCGGAACAAGACGATGTGGTGACCGTCGGCCAGCATGTGGGCATCGGCGCGCACATAGGGTGCCGGATTAAAACCGATTTCGCTGATTTCCACCGCATAGACCACGTGGCGCGTTTCCGGCGTGACCGGCCCACGGCATTTGAGCACGCTACGCTGACCCACCACGGGCTCGTAGCAGACCCCGTCACGATCGCTGATCCAACCCATGCGCTGGAGAAAAATACGCAGGGTATGAGCGCAACATTCGTACATCAGCGTTCCGGGCATGACCCGGTCGTCAACGAAATGGCAGGTCAAAAACCAATCGTCGGGATGGATGTCGGCCTCGGCGCGGATGCGGCCAAGTCCGTAGCGGCCGCCCTCGGGATCGATTTCAAGCACCCGCTCCAGCAGCCGCATGCGGCCGCCTGGGAGGCGCAGCGCCGGCGGGATGACGATGCCCGCGAAGGCATCACCGAAACAGGCGCCGGCATCGCCGCGGCGCAGGGCGTCGATGGCCGCATCGTCGTAGGCTTCCTTGCGCATCGGCACCAGTGGGCGCCAGTCGTGGGGGCATTCCCCCTTGAGCGGGCGGGTCTCTTCGGCCTTGAGCAGAATGCCGCCGGACTGGCGGACTTCCTCGGCCGTAAAGAAGCCGGCGCAGCCGTCGCGCATGGTAATCAGATGCTCTTCGCCGATATAGCCGTCGAAATGAAAGAAAAACATCCAGGTGGTCCCCTGACGCATGAACTTCTCAATGGCGATTTCGTAGCGGATCACCTCCCCGGGGCGCGGAAGGCCGCGATGGAAGGTCACGGCGGCATCCAATAAGCGGTAGGCGCGCCGGCCCTGGACTTCGAGATCGATGCCCAGATAACTGCACAGGAAGAGATCGGCCTGACCGGCTTCCACGGAAATGCAGACCGGGGCGCGATCGGCATCCAGATACCAGGCCTCCGGCAAGACGTCGTGTTCGGTGACGATCCGGCCCGGGCCGAGCCTTCCCCGGGCACCTTCGATGCTGACGATGCGATCCACCAGCATCAGGGGTTCATCCGGCAGACGGACGCGCACCGGATAGGTGTCCAGCGCGGCGAACTCCGGGCCCAGCACCCGGGCTGCCGATCCCACCGCGAATTCCATGCACATATCGCGCGTGAACGCCGGTGAAGGGGCGCGTTGATCCTCAACGGGCGGCAACGGTGTCGTTTCCCCTGAAGCGGTCGTTTGTTGATCGGAGATGTCCGTCATGCCTCCCAACAGCCTATTGCGCAGATCGAAGGCGGCGGCATACTCATGCGTCAACTGGGAGCTGATATCCAGATAGCGCTGGTGGGCCCGGGCGGTTTCGGCTACCTGATCGTTCATCTGCGCCATCAATTTCCGCGCCTGGGCCATGATTGGGGCGCGCTCATCGGCGGCCGGCCTTGCTTCGACGGGTGGTGCGGCGCGGTGCACGGGCCCTGTTGCCGCCGGATCAGGCGATAGGTCGGAAGTGGCGTTTGCCGCGGGTAAGGATGTATCGGGCTGATCGCTTTGGGGTGGGGCGGGCGGTAAGGGGGGATCAATGGTCTGGCCACCGTTGACGATACGTTTCACCGGGGCCGTACTTGTGGCTCGTAAGGCCTGATTCTCAGTTGGCGGCGGAAAAAAGGGTTCGAGGTCGAAACGAACGCCTTCCGCTGCAAGGGCTGCAACCGCTCGGGCCACCATGAAACCGTCGTCGTCATCCCGGTGGGAGGTGGACAGGGCCAGGTGGGGTCGGTCGCCCAGGATTTGTTTGATCATTCGTGTACAGGAGGCCTGAGGGCCCATTTCGAGAAACAGGCGCACGCCATCCCGGTAAGCCTGCTCGATGGTGCGGGTGAAGTCGAACCCCTTGAGGGCCTGGTCCAGCAGCGATTGGGCGGCGGCAGCACGGGTGAGCGTGATGGCCTTGCCAGCCGCGCAGCTATAGTAACGCACACCTTCGGGCGGCCGGGTTGGAAAACGGTGCAGGTCGCGGTAGGCATCGGCCACCGGGTGAACCGCATCGCAATGGACCGCCACGGTGCCGTCCAGATCGATGGCGTCGCAGGCCATCTTGCGCAAGACGTTGGCCACCTGGGGGGCATGACCGCCAATGACGCACTCTTCGGGCGTGTTGACGATCAGCAGGCGAACGGCGGGAATTCCCGCAAGGGCCGAGCGGACTGCTTGGGCCGGCCGGTTCACCAGTACAGCCCGCCATTCAACAGGCTGATCCGGGGGCAATTCCCAGGCGCGGGCCGCGGCCCGACAGGGGCCGGCCAAATCGGTCCGAAACAACGGCGAGGCTTCCAGACGCGCCAGCATATCGTCGCGATCGGGCCAGACCCCGGTGGCGAAGTAGCCTACGGTTTCGCCCAGGCTGTAGCCGATAACGGCCGAGGGGAGCAGTCCCAATTGCTGATAGAGGCGTGTCATCTGACTGCCGTAAACGACCTGGGCGCAGATGACGGTCAGGGGATCGGCGGTAAGGCGGGGATACGCTTCTTTTTCCCAACCCGTGGACCATTCGATTCGCAGGGGCATGGTCGCGATTGGACGGGATTGGGTTGCCAGACGCGGTGTGGCGCGATCATCGGCGCGCAGAACCGCAGGCCAGCGCAGACCGGGCTTGCGGCCCATGCCGACGTAGGCATTGCCGGCACCCGGATAGACGAAGGCCAGATCACCGTTGGCGGCCAGCGGCGCCGATGAATAAAAAGAGCGGACGGCGCCCGGGGGATGGTGGCCCGCGAGACGCGCCCCGGCGCGATCGAGTTCATGCGGGATGTCGTCATCTTCGTGCAGCGCCAGCGATAGGGTGAGGGCATGATCCCCTTCGGGGGCGTGGCGCTGGTGCCAGTCCCGAGCTATGTGGGCCAGGGCGCGCTGGCTGCGGCGCCCGGCGTGAATATGTTCTGTCAGTCGATGCAGATCGGCCTTGAGTTCGGTCCGGGTGGCGGCCTTGAGGACGAACAACCCGTAGGGCGGAGGGCCCAGGGGCGCGGCTTGCTCGATGGCAGACGGTCGTGGTGAGGCCTGCGTCGGGGCGGGTGGTTCCTCGATAATCGCCGCACCGGCGTTGCCGTCGGTGGTCATGGCCAGCACGGCGGATCGGCGGGGCCCTGCCCGGCGATCGCGCAGCCAGGGAAGGGCATGGGTGGGGATATGAAACCGCTGCACATCCCAACAGCCCTCCGGCGGAGAGGAGAAAGCCGGTAAGGGTGGCATCAGCCGATGGTAGAGACTAAGAGCGCTTTTGACGACAGATACCAGACCGGCGGCGGCACCGGTATGACCGACCGTGGCCTTGGCCGAACCCACGGCGACCGGCAGGCGGCGTTTCGTGAAAATCTTCTCCAGCGCGTCGTTTTCGGCCTTGTCTTCGAGGGGATGCCCGCTGCCATGGGCGTCCACCAGATCGACCGCCTCAGGTTGGGTGGCGGCATCGTTCAGGGCGCGCTGCAGGGCTGTTGCGATGGCGGCGGTTAATTCGGTGGTTTGGGGATCCGCGGGCCGGGAAGCGGAACCGATGCCCCGCATAACGCCATAGATCCGATCACCGCCGGCCAAAGCGTCGTCGAGACGTTTGATCACCATGGCCACGGCACCTTCGCCCGGCAGCGTCCCATCGGCGGATTCGTCATAGGGCGTGATGATGCGCTGGCGGCTGTAGGAACGCAGCCGGTTGTATACGGCCAGGCGCCGCAGATCGCCCGGAAGATCGACGGCGCCCACCAGCATGGCGTCGACCTCACGGTTCTTTAGCGCCTGGCAGGCAACGTCTAGGGCTTTCAGCCCGGACAATTCTTCCCCCGAAAGGACAAAACTGGGGCCGCCGAAACGGAAGGCCCGTGCGATCCGGCTGGCAATGATCCCGCCCAGTGATCCCAGCGTGCGGGCATGGGTCAGCGGCGGCATGCAGCTGTCCTTCAAACCATCGGTCCATGCCTGCTGCTGCCGTAATGTCATTTCCAGGCCGTGTTTTTTTCGCCAGTGATCGACGAGGGCTGACATTCGCCAGCGCAGGTGAAAATTGGTGTCCTCGAGGTCGAACGCCATGCCGACGACAGACCCCATGCGCGGGCGTTCGGCACGGCGGGGCAGGTTGGCGTCATCCAACGCGCCGGCCGCCACCCCGAGCATCAGCAGGTGCTGGGGCAGGATGTCCTCGAGCTCGTTGGGCGGGATGCCAAAAGCCCCCAGTTCTATTTCCAGGCTATCGAGGTAATTGCCGGGAACGGTTTCACCGCCCAGCAGGGCGGCCACCTCTGATCGGCTATCTTTCCAACGTGCCCTGGAGGCCGTCTGTTGAAATTGGGGCTGACCGTTGAAGAACGCCTGTTGCAATTCGTCGAGACTTCTAATGGCGCCGATATGGGCGTCCATGCCCACGATGGCCACGGCCGGGCTGTCCTTGCCCGGGGATACGGCCATCGAAGAACGGGTGGTATCGACCGCCGCGGCCCCCGGCGCGGATGGTCCGGGTGACCATTCCTCGACGAGCAGATGGGCGTTGATCCCGCCGAACCCGAAAGCACTCACCGCCGCGCGCCGCGGTCGGTCCGGCGCGCGTCGTTTCCAGGGGGCCGGATCGGTCTGCACTCTAAAGGGGCCTTTTTCCAGGGGGCTGCCGTCAAAAGACCGGCGGAAGTTCAACGACGGCGGCAGGGTCTGACGGGCCATGGCCAGCAGCACCTTGATCAAACCGGCCATGCCGGCACCGGTCAGCAGGTGACCGGTCATGGACTTGATCGATCCGATGGGGCACTGGCCCGGGGATGCCTTCTGGTCGCGCCATAAGGTGGCCAGGCTGGTCAGCTCGACACGATCGCCCAGCGGGGTGCCGGCACCGTGGCATTCCACGAGATCGACATCGGAGGGCTGCCAGGCCGCCTGTTGGTAAGCCATGCGCATGGCCCGCAGCTGACCCTCGCTGTCGGGGGCCAAGAGATTGCCGCGCATGTCATTGGAGACACCCACCCCGGTGATGATACCGTGGATGCGATCGTCATGACGCAGGGCGTCTTCCAGGCGTTTGAGTACGATGAAACCGCAGCCTTCGCCCACCACCAGGCCGTCGGCCTTGTTGTCAAAGGGTGCACAGCGGCCGGTCGGGCTCAGGGCCTGCAACTGGGTGAAACCCATCTGGGTATAGAGTAAATCGGTGCGCGACGCCCCCCCGGCCAGCATGGCGTCGGCCCGTCCGGATCGCAGTTCCTCGCAGGCCAGTTTGACGGCGAAAAGCGAGGAGGCACAGGCGGCATCGAGCGTAAATGTCCCCCCTCCCAGATTGAGCGCGGAAGCCAACAGAGCGGCCGGCAGCGAGGTCACGCGCGAGGCCAGCGCCATGGCGGGATCGATGGCCGGGGGATCAACCGGAGAAGCCGATGCAAAGATTTTGGATTCCAGCAGGTAAGTCAGCACCTTGCGGGTCAGCCGCGAGGCCGTTTCCGTGGGCAGTGCGATCGAGGCCAGGATAACACCGACGCGCGTATGGTCCACCGGGTTGTGGACACAGTCGTGCCAG
>JASFTA010000010.1:0-12825 GCA_050114115.1 Desulfobacterales bacterium
ACGGTTTCAGCCCGAGGTGGTGGGCTTTTCGATTCTGAATGCCAATCGCTGGGGCGGGATGGAGATCGCCCGCCTGGCCAAGGCGATCGACGCCGGGATCGTGACGGTTTTCGGCGGCGTTGGGGCCAGCTTTCTGTGGGCGCATCTGCTGCAACACTTTCCGGAAGTGGATTACGCGGTCATCGGCGAGGGTGAGCGCACCATTCTGGCGCTTCTGGATGCCATCGCCGCTGACGACGATATGGCCCTGGGGAGGGTCGCGGGGCTCGCCCGCCGAATTGAGGGGCGTCCGATCGCCACCCCCTGTGCGCCGCCGATTAAAGATCTCGATCGCCTGCCCAATCCCGCCCGCTATTTTACTTACCAGCACCTGTCCTTAACGCGCGGCTGCCCGGGGGCCTGTCGGTTCTGCGGCTCGCCCGCCATCTGGGGGCGTAAAGTGCGGTTTCACTCGGCGGGCTATTTCGTGGATCAACTGGAATTACTTGCCGGCCAAGGCGTCCGCTTCTTCTATTTCTCGGACGACACCTTCACCCTGCGACATGATCTGGTCATCGCGGTTTGCCAGGAAATCCTGGCCCGCCGCCTGACAATTCAATGGGCGGCCATCTCACGGGTCGATACCGTGGACGAGGTGGTTCTGGGTTGGATGCGCCGGGCCGGCTGCATCCAGATCAGCTATGGTATCGAAAGCGCCAACCGTGATATCCGTGTCTATCTCAACAAGAAGATCGCGACGGCCGATATCGAGAGGGCCTTTCGGCTGACCCGCCTTTACGGTATCCTGCCGCGCGCCTATTTCATCTACGGGTCTCCAGGCGAAAGCGATGACACCATTGCGGAAACCCTGGACTTGATCCGTACGATCCAGCCGCTCGACGCCATTTTCTATATTTTGGATATCTTCCCGGGCACCGATCTCTACCGCGACTACCTGGCGCGCACTGGCCAGAACGACGACATCTGGCTCGAACGGATCGAAGATTTGCTGTATTGCGAGACCGACCCGCGGATGTCGGCTGACCAGGTGCGCGTCTGGGGGCAAAGGCTGCGTGAGGGGTTTTACCGCCGGCTGCCGGATTTCGCCGCGCAAATCGACCTCGTGGACGATCCTGAATTCTACCCGCTGCATGCCGATTTTCTCTCCCGGTTGGCAATGACATTTCAGCAGGGCGATTTCGCGCGGCAGGCCGTCATCCCGAACAAGGCCCAGATCGCCCGCCAACTTCACGAACGGGCCCTGGGCTACGATCCGGATGAGCCCCGCGCCTTTCTGGGGTTGGCGCTTCTGGAACAGGCGCGCGGCGCGTTTGCCCGGGCGCTCGAACAGGCCCGGGCCGGTCTGGGGCGCAATCCGGAAAACGCCCTGCTGAAAACCTGTCTGGCCGTCAACCACATGAATATGGGGGATTTCGACCAGGCCCTGGCCGTGTTGGCCCAAATCGAAGAAACGCCGGACACGATCGGCATGACGATTACCTGCCTGGAAGCGCTGGGACGCGGGCCGGAAGCCAGCGAACTGCGGCAGCGGCAGCAGAGCGCGGCCGCAAGCCGGGCAATCCCGCGCGAGAGGAACTGAAACGCCCATGGCGATTGTACCGAACATGGATTTGAAGCCGTTCAATACGTTCGGGGTCGCGGCCTCGGCGCGCTATTTTGCAAGCATTGCCCGGAGCGACGATCTCTTGGGCGTGCTGGCTGATCCGAACCTGGCCGAAATGCCAAAGGTGATTTTGGGCGGCGGCAGCAATCTTCTCTTTACGCGCGACTTCGACGGTCTGGTGCTCAAGAACGACATCCGGGGCATCCAGGTCTTGAAGGAAGATCGGCAATCGGCCTGGGTGCGGGCGGGGGCCGGGGAAGACTGGGACGCCTTCGTTCGCTGGACGCTTACCCACCGTTTCTACGGTCTGGAGAATCTGGCCCTGATACCGGGATCGGTCGGCGCCAGCCCGGTGCAGAATATCGGGGCCTACGGCGTGGAGGTCGGCCCCCTGATCGACCGGGTGGAGGCGATCGAGCTGGCGAGCGGGGCACGGCACCGGTTTCACGGCGCCGAATGCGCCTGGGGCTACCGCACGAGCATCTTCAAAGCGCCGGCCCGGGATCGGTATTTCATCACGGCGGTGACCTTTCGGCTGGCGAAGAGCGCAAGCCCGGTGACGACCTATGCGGACGTGGCTCAGGCCATCGCCCAAGGGGGCGAGGCCCCCGTGACCCCCGAGGCGCTGAGCGATATCATTCGATCCATTCGGCGTCGCAAACTGCCTGACCCGGCCCAGTTGGGCAATGCCGGCAGTTTTTTCAAAAATCCGGTGGTCACGGCCCCGCAGTTGAGCGCGCTTCTGGCCGCGCACCCCACGATGCCCCATTACCCCCTTGCCGGCGGCCGGGCTAAAATCGCCGCTGGCTGGCTGATCGAGCAATGCGGCTGGAAAGGCAAACGGGCAGGCGCCTGCGGCGTCTACCCCCGTCAGGCCCTGGTGTTGGTGAATTACGGCGGGGCCCGCGGAAAGGAAATTTTAGATCTGGCCCGGTCTATTCGTGCGAGCGTCCAAGCGACCTTTGGTCTGGATCTCGAACCGGAGCCGCGCATTCTGTAGATGTCTGCGACGGCGACGCGCGGCACGGGTTTCACGTCAGGTGCTCGGCGAACCAACCGCCGGCGGCAGGCGGTACCTCGCGATTGACGCCCCGGGTCTCGATGGTAATCATATTGACGTTTATGCCGGCCCTGGCGTCGATGGCCCTGCCATCCGCGGCCGACTTTTCAACCAACCCGAAAGGAGATTCGCGACGATGATCAGCGACAAGATGAACACCGCCCTCAACGAGCAGATTAATAAGGAAATTTACTCCGCCTTTCTTTATATGGCCATGTCTTCGCAGTGCAGCGGCATGGGCCTCAAAGGCTTTGCCAAGTGGTTCATGGCGCAATACCATGAGGAAATGTTCCATGCCATGAAGTTCTACGAATACATCCACAGCCAGGGCGGCAAGATCACCTTGCTGGCAATCGACCAACCCCCGGCCGAATTCGGTTCTCCTCTGGACATGTTCACCAAAACGCTGGCGCACGAACAGATGGTGACGCAGTCCATCAACAATCTGATGGATCTGGCCATTGAGGAGAAAGACCACGCCACCCGGATTTTCCTGCAGTGGTATGTCACCGAGCAGGTTGAAGAGGAGGAAAACGACAACGAAATCATCGACCAGCTTCGCTTGAACGACGGCAATCCCCAGGGTCTGATGATGATCGACCGCGAACTGGGTCAGCGCGGGGTCAACGTGCCTATCGATTTCAGCCTGGGGGTATCGGCCGGTGAAGCATAGACCCTGGCGGAAATCATAAACGGCGCCAGCGATGCGGCGGCCAGCCGCTATCGGCCATCATGGGGCGCCGGCCCGGCGGTTGTTCGAAGCACCCTGCCATCGACCGGTCGTGAGGACGAGATTGCCTTCGAGAACATTGATCATTGGGCTGCTTCTGGCACTTTGGGCGTTGACGGGCTGCTTTCATGGCCCCGCTCCGCACATGCCCGACAATTGGCCGCACCAGATGGCGGATGCCGAGCTGCTGACGGCCGACCCCGACGCGCCCCGCTTGCAGGTGATCATCGCCTATTTCGACTGGTGGCCCAATCACGTCGCCCTCCGTCTGGTGGCTTCCGAACGCCCGGTGATCTTCTGGGATCCCGGCGGCGGTTACGGCCGTAAACCGCCGCAACATCACCGCATCCACGATCTGATCATCGACGGGGCCCCGGACATTCCGACCTATCTGCCCTTTCGATGGGCGCAGAGCGACGCCCTGATCGAGATTTTCGAGTGGCGTCTGCCGGACAGCGAAGCATGGCGGATGCACCATATCCTGCTGGCCGGTGCCCAAATCGTCTCCGACCCGCAGGTCGATTTTTCCACCGACGCGATGGCTTTCTTCTGTGCGGCGGCGGTCAGTGAATTCCTGCAGCGCTACGGGGCGCCGACCGTCCGCATCACGGAGACCACGATTCTGCCCGCCCGGCTGTCGCGCGGTCTTTACCAGCAGAAGCCCGACCGGGTGCTGGTTTTCCAACGCCACCAGCGTCCCCAGATCCAGGTCATGACGCTCCCGCCGGACGAAGCGGATGCCGGTCACGTGGCCTGGGAGGGTGATGGTTTGGCCGAGGAACACCCCGACTAGACGGCAGCATCAGCCGCCTGCGGCGGTTCCGGCTGCCGTTGGATCGTACCATCGACTTGCCAGAGCCGCTTGTAGCGACCATTATTTAACCAGGCGGTCGACACACAGGGACTTCCCGCCGCCACGACAACCCAATCAAAGGAGAAGCCGATGGCCGAGAAAATCATGATCGCCATGGACGATTCGGAAAACGCGTTACGCGCCGTTTCCTATG
Source organism: Desulfobacterales bacterium (assembly GCA_050114115.1). Taxonomy (GTDB): domain Bacteria; phylum Desulfobacterota; class Desulfobacteria; order Desulfobacterales; family UBA5852; genus JABZFP01. The sequence goes on from JASFTA010000010.1 coordinate 4,401, forward strand.
TCGCCACCCATTTCCGTGCGGATAACGCCGTTACGCTCTTTAGTGTGGTGGCGGACACGGCCGGGCTGTGCGACATGAACAGTCCCGAATTGACGCCGTTATTCAAGGCTCAGCAATCCAGCTTCTGCCAATTGGAGGACAAAAAGCGCAATCTCGTCCAGGAAGCCTGCCTTCGTGCCAAGGCGATTCTGGTGGAGGCCGGGTGGGATAAAGACCTGATTCAGATCAGAACCGAGGTCAAACGCAAAGGCGTGGCCCACGACATCGTCCGCGAGGCCAAGCAGGGCTTCAACCTGATCGTTCTCGGCAAGCATGGCTTGGCCGGAATTCGCGATTTTTTTCTGGGCAGCACCTCGCAGAAAGTCATCCAGTTGGCCAAGGAGACATCGGTGCTGGTGGTCAACTAAGGCCCATCCCTGTCCGCGCCGAGTCGTTTGTTGGGGCGACCTTGCAGGGCCTCCGCTTTAAACGTTGCCGCCGCACGAATTTGCATGGGGGTCACGGCGCGCCTTTCGATCCTTCAGGCGACATGAATGCCTGTCACAGGAGCGCCATGTCAAGGCAGGCCGAAGAAGATGTGATGCGATCTGAGGGTCATCCGGCGCCACGCCGGCCCCGGGCTCTCGGTAGGGCTCGGCTGGAGGATTGGCTGATGCGCGCGGCCGATGCCGTCACCGCCCGCGCCCCCATCGCTCCGCCCCCCCCGGACGCGTGGCCCCGGGCCCGCATCGTGGCCCACCGGGGGATCTACGACAACCGGCAGGTCTTTGAAAATACCCTCGACGCGTTCGACGCCGCCCGTGCGGCCGGGATCTGGGGGTTGGAATGCGATGTCCGCTGGACCCGCGATGGCACGGCGATCGTGCATCACGATCCCGATGGTCGACGGCTCTTCGGCGTGGATACGCCGATCGAAGACCTGACCTGGCCTGAGCTTCACCGGCGCTGCCCCTTGATTCCCACACTGGATACCGTCGTGGCGCGCTACGGGCGGCACCTGCATCTGATGATCGAGGTCAAGGCCGCCGTCCAAACCCGTCCGGACCGCATCAACCAATCGCTGGCCGAAGCCCTCGCGCCCCTCGAACCCGAGCGCGATTTTCACCTCATGAGCATGACCCTCGACTTGCTGGCCGCCATCGAAGCGCTGCCGCAGCGGGCCTGTCTGCCGATTGCCGGCCTGAATGTACGCGCAGCGGCCCGGGCCGTCGTCGCGCACGGTTACGGTGGGCTGACCGGTCATTATGCCCTGATCGGTCGGCGCCGGATAGCCGACCTGCACCGTCGGGGGCGGCGCATCGGAACGGGATTTGTCAATTCGCGGGGATGTCTCTTCCGTGAGATGGCGCGGGGAATCGACTGGCTGTTTACCGATCGGGCCCTGGTGTTACGACGCCTCGTCAGGCGCGGTGCCGGGGTTTGCGGATGACGGGCGGGTCAACGCCCGATTGGCCAAGAAGAAAAAACACCCGCCGATCACGAACAAGGCGGCAACCGAGGCCATGCCGATACGCGTCGCGATATGGGCGGCGGCCTGCGGCGAAAGATAGGCCGCACCGAATTCGAGCAGCAGGCGTCGGGCGCCGAGCCCCACCAACCCCATCATGGCCGGCCCGATAATGACGGCGAATTTGCCCATCATATTGTAGAGCCCGAAAAATTCGGCCGAATGCGCCATGGGCACCAGGGATGCGAAGTAGGAACGGCTGAGGGCCTGAATACCGCCCTGGACCAGGCCGACCGCGGCGGCCAGGCCGAAGAACTCCCAGCGCTGCTGCATGAACGCTCCCCATAAGGTGATACCCACATAGATCACCAGGGCCAGATAGATGCTGCGCCGCACGCCCCAGACCTCCCCCAGGCGCCCGAACGCGAGGGCTGCCGGGAATCCGATGAACTGGACCAGCAGCAGGGCCGTAATCAGATCTTTGGTGTCAAATCCCAGGGAAAGCCCGTAATCCACCGCCATGCGAATAATGGTGTCGACCCCGTCGATATAAAACCAGTAGGCCAGCAGAAATAGAAACACCGGCTTGTAGCGGCGGACCTGCTTGAGGGTGGCCATCAATCGCCCCAGGCCGAAACGGATGCTGGCGCCCGTCGACAAGCGATCGGCCTGGACCGGCGGTTCGGAGAATCCGCAAAGGGACAGCAGGCTGAACCCGCCCCACCAGACGGCCACGGTCAAAAACGACCAGCGCACGGCCGCGGCACTGTCCGATAGCCCGAAAAGCGTCGGTTTGAGGGTCATGACCACGTTCAGTAAAAACAGCAGGCCCCCGCCCAGGTAGCCGGCGGCAAAACCGAAGGCCGAGATCCGTTCGAGCTGGCCCCGGGGTGCCACGTGGGGTAGGAGGGCGTCGTAGAAGACATTGGCCCCGGAGAATCCGACAATGGCGGCGGTATAGACCATGATCGCGCCGATCCACTGCCCTTGGCCGACGAAGAAAAGCAGGGCCGTGCTGACGACGCCCAGGGCCGCAAAGCGGGCCAGGAAGGATTTGCGGGCCGCGCCCCGGTCGGCGATGGCACCCAGAACAGGGGCGGCCAGAGCCACCAGCAGGCCGGCCAGGGCATTGCCCAGGCCCAGACGGGCCGTACTGAGGTTGACGTCGGCGCCGTAGCTCCAGAACTGCTTGAAAAAAATCGGGAAGAAACCGGCCATCACGGTGGTGGCAAAGGCTGAATTGGCCCAGTCGTAAAGCGCCCACGCCCAGACGGCGCGACGGTTTTTAGGATCGCTCGTTGGCATTTTCACCGAGGCCTTTCGGTCCTGCGCGCCCAGGCGGGCGGTTTTGTTGCAAAGCAGCGGCGTAAAGGTTAAGTTGGGCAACCTGGATTCCCGGTAGGCCCGTGCTCACCGTCACCAGGCTTTACGGGCTGGCGGGCTCAATTTTTAATCTCGGAAGGCAGCATCGTCCCGAATGATAAGACGCCTCGTTGACCATAGCGCGTTTCGTCGAATTGCGGCGCTTGTATTCGTACTGGTGCTGCTGGGTTCCCTCGGACTGGGACTTTACGGCTGGGCCCTCTATCGTCAGGTGGAGGAGCGCTTTGCCGGTCGCCGCTGGAGCATCCCCTCGCGCGTCTATTCCGACGTTACGTTGATTTACCCTGGACTGGCCATGAACCGACCAGCGCTGTTGCGCAAGCTCAACCGGCTGGACTACCGGCCGGTCGATCATCGTCCGCGTCGTGCGGGCGAAATGCGGGCCCGGGGGGAAGGCATCGAGATCTATCTACACGATTTGCAGATCCCGGATCAACACCGTTCCGGATTTCCGGTGCGACTCCGGATGCAGCGCGGCCGGGTTGCGGCGATCGAGCCGCTGGACGGGAGGGCGGAGCGCTTGCCGGTGCTGGCCCTGGAGCCTGAGGAACTGGCCCTTTTTTTCGGGCCCGAGCGGGAGAAGCGGATGCTGGTGGCGGTCGGCCAGCTGCCGCCGCATTTGATTCATGCCGTCCTGGCGGCCGAGGACAGCCGATTTTATACCCACCACGGACTGGATCTGCGGGGCATTGCCCGGGCGTTTGTTACCAACTTGCGCCATTTGGCCGTGCGTCAGGGGGGATCCACCATCACCCAGCAGCTGGCCAAAAATTTCTTCCTGACCCCTGAGCGCACCCTGCGTCGCAAACTTAAAGAAGTCCTGCTGGCCCTGGTAATCGAATGGCGCTACGACAAGAACGAAATCCTGGAAATGTACCTCAACGAAATCTACTGGGGTCAGAACGGTTCGGTTTCGGTCAATGGTATCGGCGAGGCCACCGACTTCTATTTCGGTAAAGCCCCCGAAAATTTGAGCCTGGGGGAGGCGGCGGTTCTGGCTGGTTTGATCAAGAGTCCCAACATTTACTCCCCCTACCGGGATCCCGACCGCTGCCGGCGGCGCCGCAACGAGGTGCTGGCGGCCATGCACGCCAATGGCTGGCTGGATGCCCCGGCGCTTGAAAAGGGGCGTGCGGAGCCGCTGGCGCCTCGCCCCCAGGTTCATCAACTGCGGCGCATGCCCTATTTTATCGATTATCTGCAGGATCAGTTGGCCACGCTCTACGATCCCGCCGCCCTGGCGTCCTTGGGCCTTTCGATTCACACCACCCTGGACCCCATGGTGCAGGAAGCCGCCGAGACGGCGCTGACCAAAGGCCTCGCGCGTCTGGAAACCCTTCAACCGGACCTGCGCCACCAGACGCCGGCCCGACAGCTCCAGGGCGCGGTGGTGGTCATGAAACCAACCACCGGGGCCATCCTGGCCATGGTCGGGGGGCGCGACTACCGCCACTCGCAGTTCAACCGGGTCAGCCAGGCCCGACGCCAGGCCGGCAGCACCTTCAAGGTTTTCGCCTATCTGGCCGGGCTGGATGCGTATACGCCGATCACGGCGCTTTCCAATGCCGAGAAGACTTACCAGGTTGACGGAAAGGATTGGCAGCCGCGCAACTATGCCGCGATCGATGCACAAGTGGTCAGCATGCGCGAAGCCCTGGCACGTTCGATCAACCGGGCCACGGTCGACCTGGCCATGCGGGTGGGTATGGACAACGTTACGGAGACCGCCCGAAGCTTCGCCTTTTCCTCCCCGCTTGCGCCCTTCCCATCGCTGGCCCTGGGGGCCGTGGATGTCAATCCACTGGAACTGGCGCGGGCCTACTGCGTGTTTGCGGCCGCCGGCACCCAGCCTTTCCCGCTGGGATTGCGGGCGGTGTTCGATGAAAAGGGCCGACTCATCGAGCACCGTCCCATGCGCCTCAAGCGGATCATTTCGCCTGCCCGGGCCTTTTTGATCAATTCCATGCTGCAAAGCGCCGTTCGGCAGGGCACCGGCCGGGCGCTCGCCGGCTGGGGGATCAATTTCCCCGTGGCCGGCAAGACAGGTACGACCAACAATTACCGGGACGCCTGGTTCGTGGGATACACGCCTGACTTGTTGGCATTGGTCTGGGTGGGTTTCGACAACGGCGAAAGTCTCAAGGCCTCGGGGGCGCAGGCCGCGCTGCCGATCTGGGCCGAAATCATACGGGCCATACCGCATCAGGTCTCGGGCGCGGCCTTCAAGCCCCCGCCCACCGTCGTCAAACATGACATCTGCATTCGCGACGGTTTTCCGGATGTGACCGGCGGCTGCGCGGCGATCGGAGAAGAGTGGTTTCAGGCGGACAACGTCCCGGAAGACGATCCGATCCTGGTAAAGGCCCAATCGCCCTGGTATCGATTTTGGCATGGTCTGAAGGGGGATAACCGTGAACCTTAGCTGGCTGTGGAAAAACGTCGTGAGCGCAGGCCTGCCAGGGCAAAATCCAACGGAAAAGCGCCGTCCAGGGGCCACAAATGAGCATTGGAGGGAGGGCTTTAACGCCGAATTGCCAAGCGCCGTCGTTTCCAAACAGCTGGTCAGGCATCGATGGTTGCAACTGGCGCTGGCCGGCCTGCTCTTGGTGTCCTGTAAAACAGTGCTGCCACCGTCTTCTCACGATACCCCGCCGCCACCCCTGCCTGAAGACCGCCCGCCGCCCCCGCCTGAAGACCGCGCGCCGCCCCCGCTGCAGGTGCCCGACGAGAAAGCGGCCCTCAATCGCCGGCAGGCCGCCGCGGCACTGACCGACCGGGGCCGGAGCCTGATGGCCGAGGGACAGGTCGATCCGGCCATGCGCCTGTTCGAGCAGGCGCTGTCGCTGGCACCGCGTTACGGCCCGGGCTACTTCTACCTGGCCGATGCCTGGCTGCTGAAAAACAACTGGCTTCAGGCCCGCGAATTCCATCGCCAGGCCGTTTTGTACCTGCCGGCGGAGACGGCCTGGCAACGCCGCGTGGATACCCAGCGCCGGCGCATCGACCTTGCCGCCGGGTCGGGAACGCCCTGACAGCAGGGCGCGACACGGTCCGCCGGGCCGCGCATCCTGTCAAGTCCGTCAGCGCCCATTGTTAAGGCGCAACAATGGCCCGGATGCGGTCGAAGACGATCCCGGTCCGGTTGGGGGCTGATCCGCCGGCTGGCGCGAGGCGCGAGCTTCCCATTTTCAATCGTGGTAACCTTTTTCCGGATGCCAGTGCCGGATCTTGATGTGGTTGGGGAAGGCATGCGGTTTGTAGAGCGATTTATTCAACAGGACCCGCAGGCAGTCCTGGATGCCTTCGGACATGGTGGGATGGGGGTGAACCGATTTGAGGGCGTCGTGGATGCCCTTGTCCTGGTCCATCAGGAAGGCGATCGACATGATGGTATTGGAGGCCTGGGGGCCGGCCGCCCGCATGCCCAGGACTTTCTGTTCGTCGTCATCGCTCACCAGAATCTTGAGAAAACCCTTGGTGGCGCGCATGGCGATCGCCCGCGCCAGCAGGGCATTGGCATAATAGGCCACCCGATAGGCAATGCCTTTCTTCTGGCAGGTCTTCTCGTTGAGCCCCACCGCGGCCACGGCCGGTTTGAAGAACATCACCGTGGACATATTGCGGTAGTTCAGGGGCCACTGATCGATGCCGTACATGTGTTTGACGGCGAAGCGGCCTTCCATCTCGGCCAAATTGACCAGCGCGGGGCGGTGGGTCACATCCCCGGCGGCGTAGATATGCTTATGTACGCAGCAGGCCTCGTCGCTGGCCAGATATCCGTCTCCCGGGTTTAAGAGGCCGACCTTCTCGAGCTGCAGGCAGTCGAAGTTGGGGCGGCGTCCGATGGAAATCAACGCGGCATCGACTTCCAGAACTTCCGAATGTCCGTCGTCGAAATCCAGGATCACCTGGAGATAGTCTTCGAAGTGCCGAATATCCCGCAGAATGGCGGAATGCATAATCGTGACGCCGTTGGCTTCCAGATTGGCGCTGATAAAATCCCCGACATCGTCGTCTTCGTTGGGAATGATCCGTTCGGCATAATCCACCAGGTAAACCTGGCTCTGGCCGAAATTCGAGAAGATTGTGGCGTACTCGCAGCCGATGACGCCCGCGCCCACGATTATCAGGCGTTTGGGGAAGTCCTTCAGGTTCAGGACGCTGTCCGAATCGATCACGCGGACGCCGTCGGTGGCAATACCGGGAAAGGCGCGCGGGGTCGAGCCGGTGGCGATCACAAAAAAATCGGCCTGCACCTCCTCCTGCCGGCCATCGGCGGCTTGGACGGCCACCGTATGGGGGCCGAGGAAAGAGGCCCAGCCGCGTTTCAGGGTCACGGTGCCCGGTCCCGGGTAGCGGTGCGGGGCAAAGGTCTCGAGTTGGGAAAGCATCTGGTACTGCTTCTCACGGATGGCCTGGAAGACCGAATCGCGCATGGCCTGGTAGTCGATGGTCAATCCGGAGGCCCGGTAGCCGCGCCCGATCTTGGCCGCCCGGTCGTAATCCCGGGACAGTTCCCACATGGTTTTGGAGGCTAGCGCCCCCCACATGACGCCGGCCCCGCCGATTTCGGCACCCTCCACGATGCAGACGTCCTTGCCCAGGTCCAGGGCCCGCATGGCGGCCGCAAACCCGCCCGGGCCGCATCCGATCACACAAATGTCGTATTGATTACGATTGACATCAGCCATGAAATTGATCCTTTGATGATATTCCGCTATATTCAGTCGATAGCGATGCTGAGCGCTAGCCGGCGGTTAGGCCCGGCCTGTTGCTAACGGGCCCGCTGGCGATGGGCGATATCTTTCGGATGCCGAGCCTTTTGCGATCGACAAGGCCTGGATGCTCACAAGAAGCCCAGCGGTCAGCACCGCCCCGGTGCTGATCATTTTCTTTATGCTGTTCCTGGTCCATTTGCAACCGCTGGATGCAGGCGGGCCTTTCAGCGGCGAGGCGGCACGCACCGGACGCCTGGTTTTGATCCTGTTGCCATACGGCCTGGCGGATCTATGCCTGGGCATCGGATTGGCCGGCGCGGCCGGGCGCCGGCGAGAGGTCATGGCTGTCTTGAAGGCTGCTGACAAGGCCCTCTACCGGGCCAAACGAAGCGGCCGCAACCGTTTGCGCCGGGAAACCCCGAGCTCTTCGCGCAACCGCCCAAAGAAAGGAAACAGGATCTATGATCGAGGCGTTTAAAGGCGTGCGTCCCAAGATCGGCGCCAATGTCTTCATTGCTCCCACGGCCGTGGTCATCGGCGATGTTGAGATCATGGAAGGCGCCAGTGTCTGGTACGGGTCGGTGCTCCGTGGTGATCTGGCACCGATTCGGATCGGCCGGAATACGAACATTCAGGACAACTGCACCATCCACGTCGACCCCGGTCAGCCGGCGCTCATCGGCGAATCAGTGGTCATGGGGCATAATGCGGTTGTGCACGGCTGCACCATCGAGGATGACAGCCTGATCGGCATCAATGCCGTCGTCCTGAACGGGGCCCGCATACGTTCCGGTTCCATCGTGGCCGCCGGGGCCGTGGTGCTGGAGAAGCAGTCCATTGGGCCGCTCGAACTGGCGGCCGGCATCCCGGCCAAGGT